>NZ_JBTWNF010000013.1:0-206700 GCF_054796175.1 Actinomycetospora sp. C-140
CGAGGCACTCCCCGGGTCGTGGGCGCGCCCCCCGCGGGCGCGGCGGCGGGGGGGCGGGGCCCCGGGCCCCCCCCGGCGGGGGGGGGGGGGGGGGGGGGGGGGGGGGTGGCCCGGGGGGCCCCCGGGTTTTTGGCGCGGGGGGGCGGGTTGGGGCGCCCCCAACTGCTCACATGACCGGAGGTCACATGGTGGGTGCGTCGGCGTTGCTCGGCGTCGTCTTCTGCGACGTGATGTCGTGGAAGTTGCGCGTGATGTACTCCGCGCTGCGGCAGGCGAGCGCACCGATCGTGGACGTCGGGTTCACCGCGCCGCCGGTCGTGAGCGTGCTGCCGTCGACGACGAACAGGTTGGGCAGGTCCCAGGTCTGGCACCACTTGTTGAGCACCGAGTCGTCGGGGGTGTTGCCCATCCGACAGGTGCCCATGAGGTGCCAGGCCGGCGGCGGGTAGAGCACGCCGGTGTCGTTCGTCTCGGTCGCCCCGACCGCGCGGGTGGCCTCGAAGATCTTGTCGATGCCGTACTTCGCGAGCGCGATGTCGTTCGGGTGCAGCTCGTAGTTCACGTGCGCGGCCGGCAGGCCCGACGAGTCCTTGACCTCCGGGTCGAGCGTGACCGCGTTCGACTCCACCGGCAGGTCCTCGCCGAACATGAACACCATGAGGTGGTTGGCGAAGTGGCCGTCGAAGAACTCACGGTGCTTCTCGCCCCACGGCGCGGTGAAGCCGGTGTGCGTGCCCATCGCGGCGTAGGCCGGGCCGAAACTGCGCGCCACCTGCATGCCGAAGCCGTTGACGAATCCCCGGCTCATGTCGGTGTGGTAGAACTCGTGCGAGTACAGGGGCGCGCCGAACGAGCCCTTGAATCCCTCGACGGGCTCGTCGAACCACGAGTCGCAGAACGCGAACACGTGGTGCATGAGGTACTTCCCGACGATCCCGTTCGAGTTCGCCAGCCCGTTCGGGAAGTCCTTCTGCGCACTCTGCAGCAGCAGGCGTGGCGAGCCGATGCCGTTGGCGGCGAGGATCACGATCTTGGCGCGGACCTCGTGGCGCTCGCCGGTGTTGCGGTCGATGTAGGTGGCGCCGGTCGCGCGGCCGTTCTCGGCGTTGATCGTCTCGACCCGCGCCATCGTGCGCAGGTCCGCGCCGTAGCGGATCGCGTAGGGCCAGTGCGCATTCGCCGGGGTCGACAGCGAGCCCGTCGGGCTGCCCGAGAGCTCGTTGCCCATCGCCTGGTCGGCCTCGCGGTTCTCCCGCGGGACGGTGATGACCGCATTGTCCGAGGGCCACCAGTGCCAGCCCAGGTCCCGCGACGCCTTGGCGTACTTCAGGCCCAGCTTGCCGGGCAGCACCTCCGGGTCGCGGACGGCCTGCTTGCGGTCCGGGTACGACGGGTCACCGATGCGCCCGGAGATCCCGTAGATCTCGTCGTTCTCGTCGTAGAACGGGGCGAGGTCCTCGTAGGAGATCGGCCAGTCGATCGTGCCCTCGAGGCCGTGCTCGGTGCCCTTGCGGAAGTCGACGGGCTTGTAGCGCGGCCAGTGGCCTGCGTAGTGCACCGTCGACCCACCGACGTTGTTCATCATGTACGGCGTGGTGGTGCCGGTGACCGGATAGTCCTCCGGCAGCTGGCGCACGTTGGGGTCGTAGGCCCACCCGCGCTGCTTCTCGAGCTCCCACTCGTCGTGGTAGTGCGGGTGGTCGGTCGGCTTGACCCACGGGCCCTGCTCCAGGCAGACCACCTTGAGGCCGGCCTTGGCCAGCTTGAGCGCGTTGCCCGCCCCGCCGGGGCCCGCCCCGATGATCAGGACGTCGGTCTCCTCGTACGTCGCCATGGTGCGCTCCTCACTTCGTCCAGGACAGCTGGGACAGGTCGACGCGGACGACGTCCTCGGTCTCGAGGTAGGAGCCGTTCTCCTGCGCCTGCGTCAGCAGCTCCTCGTCCCAGGGCTCCGTGGTCTGCAGGTAGCCGTAGGGCAGCGGCGGACCGTGGTAGTCGCGGCCGGCCGGGAGGTTGCGGTTGATCGCCTGCGTGACGACCGGCCGTGAGTAGTAGCCGTAGTAGACGAGCGCCCGCAGCTGCTCGAACAGCGGGTCCTCGGCCTTCTCCAGCGCCGCGATCGCGGCCGTGCGGTCGGCGACGGACCCGTCGACGAACGCCTGGCCGAGCCGGTCGAGACCGGCCGCGAAGTCGTCCTGGTTGGCGAACGGGAAGTGCTTGTTCTGGTAGCCGCTCGGCGTGACATAGCGACCGACGAACGTCACGAGGTCGAGCTCGCTCGCGGTCGGCCAGTCCGGGTGCGGCGGGATGATCGTGTCCGCGGCCGCGTCGATCACCGCCGCCTGCAGGTCGGTGAACCGGACCGGGTTCTGCAGCCCGCCGAGCCGAGGCCGGCCGGTCTCGAAGTAGCCGCCCGCCTCCCCCGGCGTGGCCGTGGTCTCCGGAGCGCCGAACGGTGCCGGCTTCTCTCCCAGTGCGTCGTTCACGAGGATCTCCTCTCTGGTGGAAGGTCTCGCGCCTCTACAGCGGCGCGCCGGCCCAGTCGGTCGCCGCACGCAGCGGGTCGAGGTTGACGGTGACGTGCTTGACCTGCGTGTAGCCGTGGACGGCCTCCAGGCCCTCGTCGCGGCCGTTCCCGCTCTGCTTGTGACCGCCGTGCGGGGTCATCGGCAGCTCGCCGAACCAGTCGTTGATCATCACGCCGCCGACCTGCAGCCGGCGGGCGGTGGAGAGCAGCGCGGTGATGTCCTTGCCGAGCAGCACCGCGAACAGGCCGTAGATCGAGTCGTTCACGGCCTCGACGAGCTCGTCCTCGGTGGTGAAGGTGAACACCGAGGCGACCGGTCCGAAGATCTCCTCCTTCGCGATCCGCGCGGAGCTCGGGACCCCCGTGAAGACGGTCGGCTCGACGAAGTAGCCGTTGTCGTCGGTGCCGGCCGGACGACCGCCGCCGTAGAAGAGCGTGCCTTCCGACTTGCCGATCTCGATGTACTCGGTGACGCGGTCGTACTGCTTCTTCGAGACCAGTGGGCCCATCTGCGTCCCGTCGGCGAACCCGTCGCCGACCTGGGTCTGGTCGAGCCGTGCGGTGAGCTTGGCCAGGAACTCCTGCTCGACGTCGGCGTGCACGAACAGCCGGGTCCCGGCGACGCAGACCTGCCCGGTGTGCGAGCAGAAGCCCTGCACGGCGACCTCGACGGCCTCGTCGAGGTCGGCATCGGCGAAGACCACCGTCGGCGACTTCCCGCCGAGCTCGAGATTGACCTGGGCGATGTGGTCGGCGGCGAGCTTGGAGATCTGCTTGCCGGTCTCGGTGGAGCCGGTGAAGGTGATGCCCGCGACGTCGGGGTGCGCGGCGAGCGCGGCACCGGCCTCGCCGCCGTAGCCCGTGACGACGTTGAACACGCCGTCGGGGAAGCCCGCCTCGGAGACCAGCTCGGCGAACTTCAGCGCCGAGAGCGACGTGTCCTCGGCCGGCTTGACCACGCAGGTGTTGCCCAGCGCGAGCGCCGGCGCGCACGAGCGCACCAGGATCAGCAGCGGGTAGTTCCACGGCACGATGTGGGCCGTCACGCCGAGCGGCTCGAGCAGCGTGAACGAGAGCTTGTTGCCCGGCACCTCGATGGTGCGCCCGCCCACCTTGTCCGCGATGCTCGCGAAGTAGTCGAGCCAGATCGGGATGGCGCCGACCAGTTCCTGCGCCTTGGCGAGGTAGTGGCCGGAGTCGAGCGCCTCGAGGCGCGCGAGCTCCTCGGCGTTCTCGGTGACCTTCTCGGCGAGCGCGCGCAACAGTGCGGCGCGGCCGAGGGCATCGGTGAACTGCCAGTCGACAGCGGCGGCCTTCGCGGCCGCCACGGCGCGGTCGACGTCGGCGGAGTCACCGCGCGGGACCTCCCCGATCGCCGCGCCGGTGTTCGGGTCGACGGTGGGGAACGTCGACGACGCCGACACCCAGTCGCCGCCGATGAACATCTGCGCGTGCTGGGCCGTGCGTGCGGTCGTGTCGAGCGTCAGGGACATGGAGTGGGCCACCTCGCTGTGGGCTGTGCTGAGTGGGTCCGGGTGGGTGATGTGAGCAGTTGGCGCCTCTATCAGGGCGCCCACTGCTCACACAGGGGTCAGCGCTTCGTGTGCTCGCGCTCGTCGACGACGCGGCGGGACTTGTGCTCGGCGCGTTCGAGGGTGTTGGCGTCGACCGACTCGAAGGTCACGCGGACGCCGAGGAACGACTGCAGGCCGGAGCCGGTGCTCTTCTCGAACTCCTCGCGCCGGCCCTCGGGATGGGTCGTCTCGGCGCGGACGATCATCTCGTCCATGACGCCGGTGCGGCGCACGATGATCTGGTGCTCGCCGCCGTACCCGTCGACGCCGCGCAGGTAGTTGTCGACCTCGGTGGGGTACACGTTCTCGCCGCGGATGTGGATCATGTCGTCGATCCGGCCGTAGACCCCGTCGGGCAGCTTCGGGTAGGTGCGCCCGCAGGGGTTGTCCTCCAGCACCCAGCGCGTGAGGTCGTTCGACGCGAGCCGGATCATCGGCTGCGACGTGCGCTCGAGGTGCGTGTAGACCGGCGTGCCCTCGGAGCCGAACGGCACGGTGCGGAACGAGTCGGGGTCGCAGACCTCGTGCCAGACGATGTCCTGCCAGAGCAGCATGCCGTCCGGCGTCTCCGCCGTGGCCGACGCCGACATGAACGGCGTCATCTCGGCCATCGTCCCGCAGTCGATCACCGTCGCGCCGAACGCGTCCTCGATGGCCTTGCGCACGGTCGGCACCGACGCCCCGGGCTCCCCGGAGAAGAACATGACCTTCAGACCGAACTCGCGCGGGTCGATCTTCTCCTGCTCGGCGACCTCGGCCAGGCGCAGGGCGTACGACGGCGTCGCGTAGAACGCGGTCGGCTTGAGCCGGGCCAGCCAGTTCACCGCGCGGGAGGTCATGCCCTGCGCGCCGGCCCCGAACGGGAGCACCCGGCAGCGCAGCCGCTCCGCGCCCGCCATCGCGCCCCACGAGCCGAGGTAGAGGCTGAACAGGGCGGCGACGAACACGGTGTCACCGGGGCGCACGCCCATCCCCCACAGGATGCGGGCGTGATTGTCGGCGATGACCTCCCAGTCGCGGCGGCCGATGCCGAAGGCGGTGGGCTGGCCGGTGGTGCCCGACGTGCCGTGGATGTGGTGCACGTCGGTGGGCTCGATGCACAGGTAGTCGCCGAAGGGCGGGTGCTCGGCCTGCGCCTCGCGCATCTCGGCCTTGGTGACGACGGGGACCTGCTCGAAGGCCTCCCACGACGTGATGTCGGCGGGCTTGCAGTCCACCGCGTCCCACTTGTTCTTGTAGAACGACGAGGTCGAGTACGCGTACTCCATGACCTCGCGCAGCCGCGGGAGGATCGCGGCGTTGCGCTCCTCGGGGTCCATCGTCTCGCGGTGCGGGAACCAGTAGGGCGACGACGGGTCGGGCAGGTAGTCCTGGTCGTAGCCCGCCGGGAAGTGCCACTCCTCCATCTGCGCGCTCATCTCAGACCTTCCTCCGCTCGATCTCGGCGTCGTTCCAGGGCGTGAGGGCCTGGTAGTCGGGCACGAATCCCAGGCCCTTGTCGGCGTCGGGGGACGGCGCGTCGCGGCTGGTCACGACGTCGACGACGGCCGGTGCGTTCTCGAGCGCACGCCGGAGGGCGTCCGGGAGCTCCGCGGGGTCGGTGACGCGCTCGCCGTGCGCGCCGAGGCTGCGGCCCAGCGCCGCGTAGTCGGAGAAGTCGAGCTCGGTGCCGACCACCAGCCCGTAGTTCTCCTGCTGGTCGTAGCGCTCGATGTTCCACGCGGCGTTGTTGGAGACGATCACGACGATCTTCGCGCCGTGCCGGACCGCGGTGTCGATGTCGGTGGCCGTGATGCCGAAGGCGCCGTCGCCGGTGACGGTGACGACGGGGCGCTCGGGGTGGGCCAGCGCGGCGGCGATCGCGAACGGCGTGCCGACGCCCAGGCAGCCGAAGGCACCGGGGTCGAGGTAGCGCGCGCAGCGGGTGATCCCGAGGCGTGCGAACGACAGCAGGTCGCCGCCGTCCGCGACCATGATCGTCTCGCCGAGGTCGAGGCTCGGGGTCCCGTCGAGGGCGTCGAGCGCGGCGAAGATGCGGTTGGGGTGCATGCGCCCGTCGGAGCCGGCCGGCGTCTCGGCCAGGGTCGCCTTGTACTCCGCCGAGCGCTTCTCGTGCTTGGCGCGCAGCTCGTCGCGCCAGCTCGTGTCGGGCGTGTGGCCCTCGAGGGCGGCGGTCAGCGCGGTCATCGCGGCGGCCGGGTCGGCCAGGATCTCGACCTCGCCGCGGCGGTTGTCGATGAGCTCGCTGGCGGTGTCGGCGATCCGTACGACCGTGGCGTTCCGGAAGACCGCCGGCGAGCCGAAGCCCAGCTGGTAGTCGAGCTGGCGGCCCACCGTGATGAGCAGGTCGCAGTCGCGCATCACCGCCGAGCGGGCCGATCCGACGCCCGCGGGGTGGTCCGCGGGGACGAGGCCGCGGGACTCCTGGGTGTCGAGGTACGCGGCACCGCTGGCGTCGAGGAAGCGGACCAGCTCGCGCCCGTCGGTGACGCGGGCGCCCCGACCGCTGATGACCGCGGGCTTCCTCGCGCTCCGGACGAGGTCGGCCACCGCCGCGACGTCGTCGGGGTGCGGTTGCGGGCGCCGGCGGGGCTTGGCCCGCAGGTGCTCGTCGGTGACGAGCGCGGGCGCGACCTCCTGGCGCAGCACGTCGGTAGGGATCTCGACGTAGACCGGGCCGGGCTCGCCGCGGTCGCCGGACGCGCGGGCCCAGGCCTCGTCGAGCTCGCGCAGGACCTGGTCGTGCTGGCGCAGCGTGCGCGACAGCCGGGTGACGGGGGCGAGGATCTCGGTGTGCGGGATGTCCTGCAGCGGCCCCATGTTGGCCTGCGGGCGGGGCGGGCAGCCGCCGAAGACGAGCAGTGGGATGCGGCTGATCGACGCGTTCGCGACGGCGGTGACGGTGTTGGTCACGCCCGGCCCGGCGGTCACGAGCGCGACGGCGGTCTCGCCGGTGAGCTCGGAGTGGGCGTGCGCCATGTGCACGGCCGAGCCCTCGTCGCGCACGTCGACGATGCGCACGCCGAGCCGCGCGAGCTGGTCCCAGACCGGCTGGATGTGGCCGCCCTGCAGCCCGAAGACTCGATCGACGCCGTGGTCGCGGAAGAACCGCGCGACCAGGTCCGCAACGACGACGGGGCCGTTCTCCGCCATCCGCTCCTCCTTCTCGAGACAGTCCGGGCGCGGAGCGGCCGGTTGGCCCGTGTGACCGGGGGCATTCCGTCTCCGCTTCCCGTGATCGGCGCCACGTGACCGCTCCCACACGTACCGTGCCGCATTCTGAATTCAGAAGTCAAGCGCGAGGGGCAGATCCGCGATCCGGCCAGGCGCTACGCTGGGCAGTCGGAACACCGACCGAGAAGGACCTCCGAGGAGGATCCGTGCCGCTCGCGGAGCCGAGCCGGGGCAGCGTCCGGGGACGATGCCCATGACGGCGCTCCCGACTCCCCCGTCCCGCACCGAGCAGGTGTTCGACGCCATCGTCGACGACATCTGCACCGGCAAGCTGACGCCGGGGACCCCCCTGCGCCAGGAGCAGCTGGCGGGCCGCTTCAACGTCTCGCGCCAGCCCATCCAGCAGGCGCTCCTCCTGCTGCGCAACCAGGGCCTGGTCCGCGAGTTCGGCCGGCGAGGGCTCGAGGTCGCCCCTCTGGACCGCGAGTTCGTCAGCCACCTCTACGACCTGCGCGAGCTGCTCGACGGCTACGCGGCACGCCTCGCCGCGGAACGGCGCTCCGAGTCGTGGCTGGCCGACGCCGCCGGGATCGTCGACCTGGGCGAGCGGGCCTTCGCCGACCGGGCCTTCGCGCGGATGATCTCCGCCGACGTCGAGTTCCACCGCGCCGTCGTGGAGGCCGCCGGCAACCCGCTGCTCACCGAGAGCACCGCGGTGATGTGGCGCAACGTCCAGCGCGTCATGGGCGAGGTCCTGCTCCAGGGCGGCTCGCCGGCGTGGGTGTGGGAGGACCACGCGGCGATCCTCGACGCGATCACCCGCGGCGACGCGGCGCACGCCGAGGAGCTGGCCCGCCGCCACGCCGCCCACGGCGAGCAGCTGATCCTCGACGCGATGGGGCACGCGGGCGACGACGCCGCCGACGCCTGACGGGCGTTAGCCGCCCTCGAGCGCCGCGGCGCGGCGTTCGCGTGGCGTCACCCCGAAGGCCCGCCGGAACCGCCGGGAGAAGTGCCCGGCGTCGCGGAAGCCCCACTCGTGGGCGATCGTGGCGACCGACTTGTGGGCGGACCCCGGGCGGCCGAGCTCGTCGTGGGCGGCGTCGAGACGCCGCGTGATGATCGTCTGCTCGAGGCTGGTCCCCGCGCCCGCGAAGAGACCGAACAGCCGGCGGCGCGAGATGTTGTGCACCGCGGCGATCTCGTCCGGCCCGAGGTCCGCGTCGCGGAGGCGCTGGCGCACGAACTCGTGGATGCGCACGAGGAGGGTCTCGTCGTGGACCGAACGGGCCGACGACGCCGAGCGCTCACCCGCCGCCGTCGTCGCGAGCAGGGCCCGGACGAGGTCGATGCTCGCGGCGCCGATCGCGGCCGCCTGGTCGCCGGCGGCCAACCGATCCGCCTCACCGAACAGGTCCACGACGTGCCGGCTCACGAGGGTGGCGAGCGGACTCGTGTCGAGCACGGCCGACGCGGCACGAACGGTGTCGACGGGCAGCCCGAGCGCGTCGAGGGGCACCTGGAGGGCCCGTGACGCACCGTGGTCGCCCAGGAGAACGCGAACGGGGCCGTGAGGTCGACCATCATCAGCCCGCCGGGCGGCACGGAGCGCCGACCCCCGAACTGCTCGTGACGAGCCGTGCTCTGCTCCTGGACCGCGAGCGCGACGATCGGCGCCTCGTCCCGCCGCGCCCGCCGGGCGTCCCTCGACATCGCCATCCCGGACGAGGCGCTGCGGAAGAGGTGCAGCCTACCGAGCTGCCAGAGCTCCATGCGCGCGTGGAGCTCGTCGTGCGGGGCGAGGGTCACCGTCGCGGCGCTGGACTCGGCCATGAGTGTCGCGACCAGCTCGGCGCGCTCGGCCGCGGGGGCGTCCCGGGAGTCGAGCACGAGCATGGCCACTCAGAGTAGACGACAGGTCCCGCCGTGAACGGCACGGAAGGACAACAGTCGCGCACGCTGGGACAACTCCGGCGCTGATCCTCTACCTATCGTCACGAACGACCCATCACGCTCCGCCGATCGGGCCACCGACGACGAAGGGCCGCCCATGAGCACCACCCCCGACACGATCGTCCTCGTCCACGGCTTCTGGGTGACGCCGCGCTCGTGGGAGCAGTGGATCGCGCACTACGAGGCGAAGGGCTACCGGGTGCTCGCCCCGGCCTACCCCGGATTCGAGGCCGAGGTCGAGTCGCTCAACGCCGATCCCGCGCCCGTCGAGGCCGTCACGATCCCGGCCATCGTCGAGCACCTCGAGGAGGTCCTCCGGGGGCTCTCCTCCCCGCCGATCATCATCGGGCACTCCGCCGGCGGGGCGTTCACCCAGATCCTGCTCGACCACGGGTTCGGCGCCGCGGGCGTGGCGCTCAACTCGGCGCCGACCGAGGGCGTGCCGGTCGTGCCGCTCTCGCAGGTGAAGGCGACGTTCCCGGTGCTCAAGAACCCCGCGAACCGGCACCGCGCCGTGCGCTACGACTTCGAGCACTGGAACTACGCGTTCACCAACACCTTCCCCGAGGCCGAGGCCCGCGCCCTCTACGAGCGCTACGCCGTGCCGGTCTCCGGGCGCATCCTGTTCGAGAGTGCGCTCGCGAACCTCACCCCGGGCCACCAGGGCACCTGGGTGGACTACAGCAACGAGGACCGGGCGCCCCTGCTGTTCGTCGCCGGCAGCCGGGACCACATCATGCCGCCGAAGGTCCAGTGGTCGAACGCCGCGCACTATCGGGCGCAGAGCACCGTCACCGAGGTCGTCGAGTTCGGGAGCAAGCCCCACCTGCTCCCTGCGGCCCCCGGCTGGGAGGAGATCGCCGACCACGTCCTCGCCTGGGCCGTCCGCCACGCGACCACGCCGCCCGTCCCCGTCGCGTCCGCACCCGCGCCCGCGCCCGCCGAGCCCGTGAGCGTCTGACGCGGGTCATCCGGCTCGGGTGATGCGGGCGGCCGCACCGGACGGAAGGGTCGCGGCGTCCCGTTCGTCCGACTCCGGGGGGACCGATGGTCGTCGCGGGCGCGCCACCGGATGCCGATGCGCCGGTGCGCGGACCGGGCGGATGGGTCCGCTTCCTCGTCGGGTTCGCCGTGCTCTGGGCGGTGCTCCAGGCCGCGGCGTCGCTGGACCCGTCGGCCCGCGGCGGGCTGCTCGTCCTGGCGGTCGTCCTCATCGCCGCGGTGGTCGTCGAGCGGGTGCAGCACGGTCCCGGGGGCGCGCTGCGCCGGCTGGGGCTCGGACGCCCCGGGGCACGGGCGCTGGTCGTCGCCGCGGTCGTCGCCGGACTCGTCCTGCTCGTCTATCCGCTGACCGGCGTCGTCACGGGGACGCCGGTCGCGCTGCGCGCCGACTGGGTGTGGGTGCTCGTCGGGCTGTTCGCACTGCACGGCGTCGCCGAGGAGGTCGTCTGGCGGGGCTACGCGTTCCGGCGGCTGCGCGTCGGACGGTCGTTCCCCGCGGCGGTGGCGTGGACGATGCCGCTGCTCGCCGCCACCCATGTCCCGATCCTGGTCACCTCGGGCCCGGCCGTGGGCCTGGGCGCGATGGCCGTCGCCGCGACGACCACGGTGCCGTTCGCGTACCTCTTCGAGACGGGCCGCGGCACGGTGTGGGCGCCGGCGCTGGTCCACACGGCGATCGACTCCTTCAAGCTCGTGCTGATCCCGCCCGCCGCGGTGACGACCTTCTCGCTGCTGCTCGTCGGGGTCTCGCTCGTGGTGCCGCTGCTGGCGCTCGCCGTGCCCCGTCGCGTGCTGGTCGGCTGACGTGCTCGCCGCCCTCGGCCTGCTGGCCGCCGTCGTCGCCACCGCGCTGTGGTCGGGGCTCCTGCTGATGCTCACCACGGTGCTGCACCCGGTGTACTCCGGGATGGACGGGCCGGGTTTCGCCGACGGGATGGGCCGGTTCCTGCCGGTCGCGCGCCGCTCGCCCACGAACTACGTGCTCGTCGCGGCGATGGTGCTCGCCCCGGTCGTGGCGCTGGTGGCGCTGCCGGTCGGGACGCTGTTCGTGCTCACCGCCCTCGGCCTCGTGCTGATCGTCGCCGAGCCTCTGCTGACCTCCCGGTTCGGTGCCGAACCGACCTACGAGGTGATCCTTGCCTGGGATCCCGCCGCTCCGCCGCCGGACTGGCGCGACGCCCGCGCCCGCTGGCGGCGCCTCAACTGGATCCGTGCCGCGGCGACCTGGGCCGCCCTCGCGCTGTTCCTCGTCGCCGCCTGGCTGCACCTCACCTGATCTGCACGGGAGACCCCATGCACACCACCGACGCGATCGTCGTCGGGGCCGGGCCGACCGGTCTCATGCTCGCCGCCGAGCTGGCCCTCGGCGGGGTGCGCTGCCGGGTGCTGGAACGCCGCGCGGAGACGTCGAACCTCACCCGCGCCTTCGCCGTCCACGCCCGCACCCTCGAGCTGCTCGACGCCCGTGGGCTCGCCGACGAGCTCCTGCCGCGCGGCATCCCGGTCCGGGAGATCGCCCCCGCCCCGGGCGCGACCGTCGACCTCCGCGAGCTCGACTCCCGCTACCCGATGATCCTCATCGCCCCGCAGAGCGCCACCGAGCGGGTCCTGGAGCGACGCTGTGCCGAGCTCGGCGTCGAGATCGTCCGCGGCGTCGAGGTGACCGGGCTGCGCCAGACCGACGAGCGCGTGGTCCTCGACCTCGCCGACGGCGACCACGCCGCGGCGCGCTGGGTCGTCGGCTGCGACGGCGCGCACAGCGCGGTCCGCGACCTCGTCGGCGTCCCGTTCACGGGTGCCGAGTACGAGACGCACATCCTGCTCGCCGACGTCCGCCTGGCCGCGCCGCCCGAGGAGGCGATGTTCGCCGAGACCGGCGCCGCGGGCGCGGTGATCGTGGTCCCGTTCGGCGACGGCTGGTTCCGCGCGATCGCGTGGGACCGCGAGCGCGAGCAGGTCCCGCTCGACGTGCCGCTGCCGATGGACGAGATGCGCGCCGCGTTCCGCCGCATCGCCGGCACGGACTTCGGGATGCTCGAGCAGCGCTGGAGCACCCGGTTCCTCTCCGAGCGTCGTCAGGCCGCGCGTTACCGGGTCGGCCGGGTGCTGCTCGCCGGCGACGCCGCCCACGTGCACTCGCCGCTGGGCGGTCAGGGCATGAACACCGGCCTCGGCGACGCGGTGAACCTCGGGTGGAAGCTCGCCGCGGAGTTCCACGGCCGGGCGCCGCGCCGGCTCGTCGACAGCTACCAGACCGAACGCCAGCGCGTCGGTGCCCAGGTCCTCGCGCTCACCGACGCGTTCAACAACCTCGTGCTGGGCTACTCCCGCGTCCGCAAGGTCCTCCAGACCGCGGCCATCCGCACGATCGTGCGGGTCGGCCCGGCCCGGCGGACGCTCGTGGGCCGGCTCAGCGGGATCGGGATCTCCTACCCGCGCGACCGGCACGCGCACCCCTGGGCGGCCCGGCGCGCGCCCGACCTCGCCTGCGCGCCGGACCGCCTCTACGTCCTGCTCCGCGAGGGCCGCTTCGTGCTCGTCGACGCGACCGTGTCCGGGGCCACCGCCGAGGCGATCGGCGACGGGCCCACCGTCCGCGCGGTCCGGGGCACGACGGCGACGGGGCAACCCGACGTCCTGCTCGTGCGGCCCGACGGGTACGTCGCGTGGGCCGGCGACGACGGCCCCGAGCTCGTCGCGCGCGCACGCGACGCCGTCCGGACGTGGTGCGGGTCGGCGCCCGAGCACGTCTCCTGAGTCGGGTCAGGCCGTGGCGTCGCGGTGCACGCCGAGCAGGTGGCGGTAGGTCGCGGCACTCAGACCGATCATGTTCCGCTCGTCGTCGGTGGTCTCCCGACGCACCTTGCCGGGGACGCCCGCGACCAGCGAGTTCGGCGGCACGACCACGCCCTGCGAGATCACCGCGCCCGCGGCGACGACGGATCCCCGGCCCACCACGGCGCCGTTCATGATCACCGCGCCCATCCCGACGAGGCAGTCGTCCTCGACGGTGCAGCCGTGGACGACGGCGCGGTGCCCGACGGTGACGTTGCTGCCGATCGCGGCGGGGAAGCCGGGGTCGGCGTGGACGACGGTGCCGTCCTGGATGCTCGTGCCCTCCCCCACCGTCACCTCGGCGGTGTCGGCGCGCACCACGGCCGTGTACCAGACACCGGTCTCGGTCCCGATCGTGACGCGGCCCGCGACGACCGCGCCGGGCGCGACCCACGCTCCCTCGGCGATCGCCGGGGTGTGGCCGTCGACGGTGATCAGCTGCACGGCGCGCATCCTCCCAGCCGTGCGGCCGAGCCTCGCGCGGGTGTCGCAGCGAACGGGTATCTCGTGCGCATAGAAGCAGCGAACGGGGCGTTCGCTGCGTTCCGGGGACCGTCAGCCGGCGGGCACACGCTGCGACCAGGTGCCGTCACGCGGGCGGGCGGTCCGGAGTTCGTCAGCCGGCGGCGGGGCGGCTCGCGCGCAGACGCTCGCACCAGCGCCCGGCGCCGGCATCGGTGAGCACCGCGACCTGGTCGACCACCACGCGCAGCCGCCCGGCGTCGTCGGCGGCGGCCTCCCACGCGGGGACGAAGGCCGGGTCGAGGGCGTGCGGGGCGCCGGCGACGAGGCGCTCGACCAGCTCGGTGACGAGGGCCCGCTGGCGCTGCTGCACGGCGAGGCGGGCGGGGTCGCGCATCACCCAGCGCAGCGCGGCGGCCTTGAGCACGGCGACCTCGGCACCGATGGGCGCGGGGATCACCAGGTCCGCCCCGTGACCGGCGGGGACGAGCTCGTCGCCGAGCGCGTCGCGGGTGGCGTCGACGGTGCCGGCGACGAAGCGGCCGACGAGCTCGCTGGTCAACCGCTTGAGCGCCGCCGTCGCCGCCAGGGAGCCGTCGTGGGCGCCGTGGGCCGCGGCCGCCCGGACGGCGGGCAGCTCGGCCAGCACCCCGGCGGCGTGCTCGAGGTCGGACCGCGGTGCGGCGGAGAACGCCTCGGCGGCCAGCGCCGCGAGCTCGGCGCGCTCGACGGGGCTCGCGAGCCAGCCCAGCACGATGCGCCCGGCGAGGATGCCGTCCTCGAGGTCGTGCACGGAGTAGGCGACGTCGTCGGCCCAGTCCATGATCTGCGCCTCGACGCAGCGACGGTCGGCGGGCGCGCCCTCGCGCACCCAGGTGAACACCGGCAGGTCGTCGGCGTAGACACCGAACTTGCGCTGTCCTCCTCGTCGCCTCCACGGGTACTTGAGGCACGCGTCGAGGACCGCGCGGGTCAGGTTGAGCCCGCGGCACCGGTCGTCGTCGAGCACCTTGGGCTCGAGCCGCGTGAGGATCCGCAGCGTCTGCGCATTGCCCTCGAACCCCCCGGCGTCGGCGGCCAGCTCGTGCAACGCCCGCTCGCCGTTGTGCCCGAACGGGGGGTGGCCGATGTCGTGGGCCAGGCCCGCGGTGTCGACGACGTCCGGGTCGGCGCCCAGGTCCTCGGCCATCCCGCGCCCGATCTGGGCGACCTCCAGCGAGTGCGTCAGGCGGGTGCGCGGGACGCCGGTCACCGCCGCGTCCTCGTCGGGGCCGACGACCTGGGTCTTGCCCGCGAGGCGGCGCAGGGCCGCGGAGTGCAGGACGCGCCCGCGGTCCCGGGCGAACGGCGAGCGCCGGTCGCGGCCGGGCTTGGGGGCCTCGTCGAACAACCGCGCGCCGCGGTGCCCCGGGGTGCCCGGCGTCGTCACGGCTAGCCCACGCCGGTGTCGGAGAAGTCGGTGGACCCGTGGGTGAGGTGGTAGTAGATCAACGCGCCGGTCTCGCGCACGATGTAGCGGAACTGGGTCTCGCGGGTCTGGACCACCGGCCCGCGCTTGGTCGGCGACGTCGTGGCGTCGAGGCCGACGTCGTCCGCCATCGTCCGCGACCGCAGCGAGTGCCACGGATCGCTGACCAGCACCGCCGAGGACCACCCGCGCTGCTCCGCGACGTTCGCGACGGCCTCGAAGCTCTCGTAGGTGTCGCGGCCGTCGTCGACCGGCAGCAGCGCCTGCCCCGGGACGCCGTTCTCGACGAGCCACTGCTCGCCGGCCTGGGCCTCGGTGAACGCGTCGCCGGGCGCGGCGCCGCCGACCGTGACGATCCGGGGCGCGACACCCTGCTCGTACAGCTCGAGGGCGTGCTGCAGGCGCGCCCGGAACACCGGGGACGGGCGGCCGTCGTACTGCGCGGCCCCGAGGACGACGATCATGTCCACGGGCTGGCGCTCGTCGACCCGGCCGAGTTGCCAGACCCGGACCGCCGTGCCGCCGACCAGCAGCACCGCGACGACGAGCGCGCCGACGACCACCCGTGGCGCCCAGCGCAGCGCGGCGCGGGTGGTGCTCGGCGGGTCGGGGGCGGGGCGGGGGCCGGCGGGGGAGGTGGGACGGCTCATGCGCCGATGGGTCCCGCCGAGCGGCCCAGCACCGACGGGTCGCGTCCGCTGCGGGCAGCGAGGACCTCGGCGACGATCGAGACGGCGGTCTCCGCGGGCGTCCGGGCGCCCAGGTCGAGCCCGACCGGGCCGTGGATGCGCTCCAGCTCGGCCTCGGTGACACCGGCGCCGAGCAGGCGCTCGCGCCGCGCCGCCTGGGTGCGCCGCGACCCGAGCGCGCCGAGGAAGCCCCGGCCCTTCAGCCCCGTGCGCAGGACCGCGTCGAAGGCGGGGTCGTGGTCGAGCAGGACGAGCACGTCGGCGTCGGTGAAGGCGGCGACGGCGGCGTCGGCCTCCTCGACGGTGTCCGCGCGCCCCGCCGCCCACCCGAGCAGCCCGGCCTGCGCGGCGAGCGCGTCGGCGATCGCCCCCGGGCCGACGATCACCACGGTCGGCACGGGCACCCAGACGTCGACGAGCACGTCGGCGCCCGCCTCGAGCGTCGCACGCTCGGTGACCGTGGCCCCGCGCCGCAGCAGCGTCCGGGCGTGGGAAGCGGCGGCGGCGTCGACCGCGGCGAAGCCCAGCGAGCCCTCGACCGCGTCGAGCTCGCCGCCGGTCAGGGCCATCGACGCGGAGCCGTCCGCCCGCGACACGAGCGCGGCCGGCACGCCGTCGGCGAAGGCCGCCGCCAGCGCCCGCGCCGGGGCGGCGTCGAGCGGGTGCCCCAGCAGCGTCGCCCCGCCGGCGCAGGCCAACCCGGCGGCGACGGCGTCGTCCTCGGCGACGTGCGCCTCGATCGTCGCCGGACCCGACCGCGCGTCCCGCGCCAGGGCCTCGGCGCGCGCGTCGAGCGCGCCGCGCAGCAGCCCCCCGCCGAGCGAGCCGTCGGCGCCGGCGACCAGCAACTGACCGGGCTCGACGGTGCCGAACCCGTGCCGGTCGAGCACGCGCACCACCGCCCGGGCCTCGTCGCCCCGCGCCAGCACCCCGGCCACCTCGCTGCGGTCGCTCACGCCGTCCAGGGTAGGCGAGCGCGGCTCAGCAACCGATGAGGCGGGCGCCCAGGTAGGACTCGAGCTGGTCGAGTGCCACGCGCTCCTGCGTCATCTCGTCGCGGTGGCGGACGGTGGCCGCCTGGTCGTTCAGCGAGTCGAAGTCGACGGTGACGCAGAACGGTGTGCCGATCTCGTCCTGACGGCGGTAGCGGCGCCCGATCGCGCCGGCGTCGTCGAACTCGACGTTCCAGTGGCGACGCAGCCGGGCGGCGACGTCGCGGGCCACCGGCGAGAGGTCGGCGTTGCGCGACAGCGGCAGCACCGCGGCCTTGACCGGTGCCAGCCGGGGGTCGAGGCGCAGCACGGTGCGCTTGTCGACGCCGCCCTTGGCGTTCGGGGCCTCGTCCTCGGTGTAGGCCTCGAGCAGGAACGTCATCAGCGAGCGCCCCACACCGGCGGCGGGCTCGATGACGTACGGGCGGTAGCGCGAGTCGGTGGCCTGGTCGTAGTAGGACAGGTCGACGCCCGAGTGGTTGGAGTGCGTCGTCAGGTCGAAGTCGGTGCGGTTGGCGATGCCCTCGAGCTCGCCCCACTCCTGCCCGGCGTTGAAGCCGAAGCGGTACTCGATGTCGACGGTGCGCTTCGAGTAGTGGGAGAGCTTCTCCTTGGGGTGCTCGTAGTGCCGCAGGTTGTCCGCGGAGATCCCCAGGTCGGTGTACCAGCGCGTGCGCTCGTCGATCCAGTACTGGTGCCACTGCTCGTCGGAGCCGGGCTCGACGAAGAACTCCATCTCCATCTGCTCGAACTCGCGCGTGCGGAAGATGAAGTTGCCGGGCGTGATCTCGTTGCGGAAGCTCTTGCCGACCTGGCCGATGCCGAACGGCGGCTTCTTGCGCGACGTCGACATCACGTTGGCGAAGTTGACGAAGATGCCCTGCGCGGTCTCGGGGCGCAGGTAGTGCAGCCCCTCCTCGGACTCCACCGGGCCGAGGTAGGTCTTGAGCATCATGTTGAACTCGCGCGGCGGGGTGTACTCGCCGCGCACGCCGCAGTTCGGGCACGGGACGCCCGAGAGGTCGTAGAGCGTGTTCCCGTCGGCGTCGGTCGACTCCAGCGACGGGCCGCCGGTGCGCTCGGCGAAGTCCTCGGCGAGCTGGTCGGCGCGGAAGCGGCGGTGGCAGTTGGTGCACTCGACCAGCGGGTCGGTGAACACGTCCACGTGGCCCGAGGCGACCCAGACCTGGCGCGGGAGGATGACGCTGGAGTCGAGCCCGACGACGTCGTCGCGGCCGTTGACGACGGCCTTCCACCACTGGCGCTTGAGGTTCTCCTTGACCTCGACGCCGAGCGGGCCGTAGTCCCACGCCGACCGGGTGCCGCCGTAGATCTCCCCGGACGGGAACACGAAACCGCGGCGCTTGCAGAGGTTGACCACGGTCTCGATGCGGGCGCTGCCGGTGGGGGTGGGCACGGTGGAACTCCGGGGAATCGCAGGTGGATCACGCTGGCCTCGCCTGGCTGGCGGGTACACCCAGCGTAGCGAGCGGCGGGTCAGCGATCGGAGAGCAGGCTCGGGTGCTCGGTGACGCCGTCGGGACCGGCGACGAGGGCGCGCTCGTGGGCGGCGGGCTCGTCGGTCAGCGCCTCGGAGAGCAGCGGGACGACGTGCTCGCGGACGTCGAAGGGCTGCAGCGCGCGCCGGTAGGAGGTGACCGTGGTGAACCGGGCGACGAGCACCCAGCGCCCCGGTTCCTCGATCGCGCGGCCGAGGTCCACGCTCTCGCAGCCCGGCTGGGCGGCCAGCAGCGCGACCGCCCGGCGCGCGCGCTCGAGGAACGGCTCCGCGCTCCCCTCCCCCGGCGCGAAGCGACAGACCAGCAGCATCGGGCCCTCCTGTCCCCCGTCGATCGACAACGGATGCCATTATCGGAAGGGAGCACTCGACGAGCAGCGGGAGGTATCCGTGAGCGGTCGCGGACCGGGACGGGCGCGCTCCCCCTTCGCGCGTCGCCGCGGACGCATGGTGCCCGGCGACGGCCCGCTCGCGCGCGTGCCCCCGGTCGCGGTGTTCGCGGTCGTGGCGGTCGTCTTCGCGGCCGGGGTGATCATCGGCGGGTTCACCGGCGCGGTGCTCCTCGGCGCCCTCGCGATCGCCGTGGCCGTCCTGCTCGCCACCACGTGGCCGCGGCTGACCCCCGCCGAGCGGGCGGTGCGCGTGCTCGTCCTCGCGATCCTCGTGGCGATCACCGTCGGGCTGGTCGTGCGATGAGCGCGCCGCCCGGCCGGACCGCGGTTCCCGACCTCCCGGTCGTCCACGACGACGACACCCACGACGTCCCCGCGCCGGAGATCCCCGCGTCCGTCGCGCTCGCCGCCGCGGGCGACCTGCTGCGGGCCCTCGCCGCCCCGGTGCGCATCGCGATCGTGCTGCAGCTGCGCGCCTCGCCGCGCTGCGTCCACGAGCTGGTCGACGCGCTCGCCGTGACCCAGCCGCTGATCAGCCAGCACCTGCGCGTCCTCAAGGCCGCCGGCGTGGTGCGCGGCGACCGGCGCGGGCGCGAGGTCGTCTACCGCCTCGTCGACGACCACCTCGCGCACATCGTCGTCGACGCCGTCGCCCACGTGGAGGAGGAGTCGTGACGGCCTCCGGCTCGCGCGCCCCGTCGGTGCCCGGGCTGCGCGCGACGCGCCAGCGGGCCGCGATCGCCGGGCTGCTCGACGAGCTCGACGACTTCCGCTCGGCCCAGGAGATCCACGAGGAGCTCCGGCGCCGCGGCGAGGGCATCGGCCTGACCACGGTGTACCGCACCCTGCAGGCCCTCGCCGACGCCGACGAGGTCGACGTCCTGCGCACGGGCACCGGCGAGGCGTCCTACCGCCGCTGCTCCGAGCACCACCACCATCACCTCGTCTGCCGCGCGTGCGGCAAGACCATCGAGGTCGAGGGCCCGGCCGTCGAGCACTGGGCCGACCGCGTCGCCACCCAGCACGGGTTCGCCGAGATCTCGCACACCGTGGAGATCCTCGGCATCTGCGCCGACTGCCGCGCCGCTGCGCCCCGCTGAGCGCACGCACACGGGGTGTGCGAGCAATGCGGCTTTCCTGGCGTGTGACGCCAGGATCGCCACAGGCTCGCTGACGTGACACGCCGGGAGGTGCGCCCGGGGCGGCGACGTCGACGCCGACCGTCGTCGAGGGGCACGTTCGGCAGCCGCGCGACCCCGATGATCATGCACAGCGTGCCTCTCGGCACGCCTCGGGGAACCCGCTCCGGAGCGAAGGCCTCCCTCGCTGCGTCCGACGCAGTGAGGGCGTCCCTCGCTCCCCCACCCACGCCCGAGCCAGCGGCGTCGACCCCACACGCCGGGAGCCGGGCCCCCGCGGGGACCCGGCTCCCTGGATCGTGCGTGTCTACTCCCGGTCGGCGCTCGGACGACCCGCCGGTTCGGCCTGGGCGCCCGGGCCCGTGTCGACGACCTCGGTGCCACCCGGGTCGTCGTCCTTGGGCACCGCACGGGCCTGGGCCCGCGCCTCCTCCGGGTCCGCCGGCACGACGGGGGTCTCACCCGTCGAGAACGGGTCCTGCACGCCGTAGACCTCGGCGTACGTCGGCCCGGTCGCCTCGCCGTTGGCCTGGCGCCTGGCGCTCGTGGCCGGGAAGGCCTGGACGCGCAGGTAGAAGTCCTCGCCGTGCTTGTCGGTGCCGTGGTCGATGGCCTGCTCCATGACCTCGAGGCCCTTGCGCTCGCGCAGGACGATCGGGTCGTGGTTGAGGTCGCGCATGAACGCGATGCAGAGGAACACCATGATCACGACGAAGGGCGCCGCCACGAGGATCGTGAGGCTCTGCAGGCCCGACAGCGCGTCCTCGCCACCGACGAGCAGCATGATGATCGCGACCGCGCCCATCGTGGAACCCCAGAAGATGACCACCCAGCGCGAGGGCTCGTCGGTGCCGCGCTGCGAGAGCGTGCCGGTGACGATCGACGCGGCGTCGGCGCCGGAGACGAAGAAGATCGCCACCAGGACCATCACGAGCAGCCCGGTGAACGTCGCCCACGGGTAGGCCTGCAGGACGGCGAAGAGCTGCTGCTCGGTGCCCGCGGCGGCCGGGTCGAGGCCCGCCTGCTGCTGGCTGATCGCCGTGCCGCCGAAGATCGCGAACCACACGAGGCTCACGAGGCTCGGCACCAGGATCACGCCGCCGACGAACTGGCGGATCGTGCGGCCCCGGCTGATCTTCGCCAGGAACATGCCGACGAAGGGCGTCCAGGAGATCCACCAGGCCCAGTAGAAGACCGTCCAGCTGCTGAGCCAGTCGAGCATCGCGGTGCCGCCGGTGGCCTCGGTGCGCCCGACCATCTCGGCGAAGTCGCCGAAGTACGCGCCGACCGCGGTCGGCAGCAGGTCGAGGATGATCACCGTCGGGCCGACGACGAACACGAACAGCGCCAGCACGCCGGCCAGCACCATGTTGATGTTCGACAGCCACTGGATGCCCTTGGCGACGCCGGAGACGGCCGAGAGCACGAACGCCGCGGTGAGCACCACGATCAGCGGGACGAGGACCTCGTTGCCCGCGCCGGGCAGGAAGCCCGTGGCGTCGAGCCCGCCGCCGATCTGCAGGGCGCCGAGACCCAGCGACGCGGCGGAGCCGAAGATCGTCGCGAAGATCGCGATGATGTCGATGACCCGGCCGACGGTGCCGTTGGCGGCCTTCTCGCCGATGAGCGGGATGAACGCCGAGCTGATCAGCTGGCGTCGCCCCTTGCGGAACGTCGAGTACGCGATCGCGAGGCCGACCACCGCGTAGATCGCCCACGGGTGCAGCGTCCAGTGGAACAGCGAGGTCGCCATGGCCGTGCGCAGGGCCTCGACCTGGTCGCCGGGCGGCGCCGAGCCGGGCGGCGGCTCGGTGAAGAACGAGAGCGGCTCGGCCACGCCGTAGAACATCAGCCCGATGCCCATGCCGGCGCTGAACATCATGGCGATCCACGAGACCGTACGGAACTCGGGCTGCTCGTCGTCACGACCGAGCTTGATCTTGCCGAAGCGGCTGAAGGCCAACCAGAGCGCGAACACCACGAAGCCGGTGGCGGCGAGGATGAAGCCCCAGCCACCCCCGCGGATGAGCCCCTCGAGCATCGCGCCCGAGATCGTGCTGAGGCTCTCGGTGCCGACCACACCCCACACGACGAAGATCACGGCGAGCGCCGCGCCCACGCCGAACACGACCCAGTCGGTGCCGTGCCTCCTGTCCGCTGCGGAGGCGGCCCCCGTGGTCGCGGGCTCCTCCGGCTCGGCCGCCGACGGGCCCGGCGGTGACGAGAGATCCTGTGTCATCACGCGTCGCGTCTCCCGGCCGTGATCTCCACCGGGGACGCCCCTCCTCTCCGGATGGACGGCGGTCGGCGGAGTCTACGGGTCTTATGGGCAGATTCGTCCTGCTTTCGACAGATTCCTGACGTCTGTTGCGTCGCGCACAACGGACGCCGAGCCTGCCGTCAGTCGGCGTCGACGAGATCCGCCCGCACCTGGGAGGCCGTCGACACGACGAGCATGAGCAGGGTGCCGAGCGCACCGACGGAGAGGCCCTCGGCCGGGAAGGCGTAGCGCAGGGTCACGTCCCACCCGCGGTCGGTGGCGACGGCGCCGAGGGTGCCGAACAGGCCCTGACCGGCGCGTTCGGCGACCTGCCGGGGCACGTCGGCGTCGGCGAGATCCCAGGCGACGACGCACGTCAGGCTCAGCACGGCGAGGCCCTCGACGAGCTCGATCCCCTGGATCGCGCAGGGCACGCCGCCGTGGCGGAACGACAGCGCCCCGTCGTCGTCGACGTGCACGTCCACGAACTGCTCCATCGCCTCCCGGGCGGTGATGAGCAGGCTCGCGGTGGTGGCGGCCTCCCGGCTCACGAGGTGCCCGTCCCTTCGGCGCTGTCCATCGCGCCCCCGTAGCGGCGGTCGCGCCGGGCGTAGATCTCGCACGCCTCCCAGAGGTGGCGGCGGTCGAAGTCGGGGAAGAGCGTGTCGAGGAAGACCATCTCGGCGTACGCCGACTGCCAGAGCAGGAAGTTCGACGTCCGCTGCTCCCCCGAGCTGCGCAGGAACAGGTCGACGTCGGGCATGTCGGGCTCGTCGAGGTGACGGGCGAGGGCCTTCTCGTCGATGCGCTCCGGGTCGATCTCGCCGCGCGCGGCCCGGCGCGCGAGCTCACGGGCGGCGCCGACGATCTCCGCGCGCCCGCCGTAGTTGACGCACATGGTCAGCGTGACGACGTCGTTGTCGCGCGTCATCTCCTCGGCGATCTCCAGCTCCTTGATCACGCTGCGCCAGAGCCGGGGCCGCTGCCCGGACCACCGCACGCGGACGCCCATCGCGTGCATCTCGTCGCGCCGCCGGCGGATCACGTCGCGGTTGAAGCCGAGCAGGAAGCGCACCTCGTCGGGGCTGCGACGCCAGTTCTCCGTGGAGAACGCGTACGCGCTGATCCACTTCACGCCGATGTCGATGCAGCCGCGCACGACGTCGAGCAGCTGGGCCTCACCGTGCCGGTGGCCCTCGATGCGGGGCAGCCCGCGCTGGTTGGCCCACCGCCCGTTGCCGTCCATCACCAGCGCGACGTGGTTCGGCACCAGCTCCGCGGGGATCGGGGGCGGGGTCGCGCCGCTCGGGTGCGGGGTCGGCGCCATGATCGTCGGGTCACCGGGACCGCGCAGCCGGCGGTCGTCGGTGCGTCCGCGGACGCGGCGCGCGCGGGGGCTCACAGGGCGACTCCTGGTTCCGGGCGGAGGGGCTCTCCACCCGATGCGACGTCCGGACGGGCGTGGTCCGCGTCCGGATCGTCCTCGTCGCCATCCCCGACCGGGATCCCCCCGCCGAGGTCCACGCGCGGGACGGCCCCCCGTCGATCGACGAGCGGTAGCGAGCGCAGGGTCCGCTCCAGGTGCCACTGCAGGTGGGCGGCCACGAGGCCCGCCGCGTCGCGGCGCGCGGCGGCGTCGGTGTCCTCGGCGGTGGTCCAGTCGCCGTCGCGCAGGGCCTCGAGCAGGCGCCACGTCGGCTCGGAGGGGACGACGGCGCCCGACGGCCGGCAGCCCTCGCACACCGCGCCGCCGGCGGGCACCGAGAACCGCCGGTGGTACGGCGCGCCCTCGCGCCCGCAGCGGGCGCACTCGGTGATCGCCGGGGCCCAGCCCGCGATGACCATGGCGCGCAGCAGGAAGGCGTCGAGGACGAGGTACGGGTCGCGGGTGCCGCCGGCGAGCCCGCGCAGGGCGCCGACGAGCAGCAGGAACAGGTCGCGGGCCGGCTCGCCCTCCTCCGAGGTGAGCCGGTCGGCGGTCTCGAGCAGCGCGCAGCCCGCGGTGTAGCGCGGGTAGTCGACGGTCAGCCCGCCGCCGAACGCGTCGAGCGTCTGCACCTGGGTGACGATGTCGAGGGTGCGGCCCGTGTGCAGCTGCAGGTCCACGTGGCCGAACGGCTCCAGCCGGGCGCCGAACTTCGAGCTCGTGCGGCGCACGCCCTTGGCGACCGCGCGCACCTTGCCGTGCCGGTGGGTCAGGAAGGTGACGATCCGGTCGGCCTCACCGAGCTTCTGCAGCCGCAGCACCACCCCGGTGTCGCGATAGAAGCCCACGGGCTCATCGTCCCACCCCGAGGGCTCCGCGGGATGGAGCAGTGGCCGCCGGTCGGGGACGATCGGCGTCATGAGCGGAACGATCGAGCGCCGGGTCGCCGAAGCCCTGGCCCACCCCTCGTCCGAGCCGCCGGAGGGCCTGTTCGCCCCCGGCGCGATCACGTGGCACTCGTTCGACGAGGTCGAGGCCCCGACGGTGCCGGACACCTTCGCGACGCTGAAGGCCATCCGGGCCGTGGTCCCGGACTTCACCATGACCGACGTACGCACCGGCGACGGGTACGCCCAGTACGTCGTCACGGGCACGCTGCCGGACGGGTCGACGCTGCGCGCACCGGCGGCCGCGGTGCTGCACATCGCGGACGGGCGGTGCACCCGGATCGAGGAGTACGTCGACACCGGTCAGCTGGCGCCCCTGTTCGCGCTGCTCACATGATCGTGGTGCCTTTTCTGACGTTGAACGCCAGCGTGGACGCCAGGCTGACAAGACCTCGCGAGCTCTAGAACCCCAGGCGGCGGAGCTGGCGCGGGTCGCGCTGCCAGTCCTTGGCGACCTTGACGAACAGGTCGAGGTGCACCTTCTCGCCCAGCAGGTTCTCGATCTGTGTCCGGGCGCGGGTGCCGACGTCCTTGAGCCGCGAGCCGCCGCGGCCGATCACGATCGCCTTCTGCGACGTGCGCTCGACGAAGATCTCGGCGCGCACGGTGAGCACCTTGCCCGGCGTCATCTCCTCGACGACCACGGCCAGCGAGTGCGGGAGCTCGTCGCGGACGCCCTCGAGCGCCGCCTCGCGGACGAACTCCGCGATCAGCCGTTCCTCGGGCTCGTCGGAGAGGTCACCCTCGGGGTAGAGCGGCGGACCCGGCGGCATCCGTGCCAGCAACAGGTCCGCCAGCAACGACACCTGGTGCCCGGACTCCGCGGACACCGGGACGATCTCCGCGAAATCGGCCAGCTCCTGCAGCGCGAGCAGGCGCTCGGCGATCACCTCGGGCCGCACGAGATCGGTCTTGGTGAGGATCCCGATCAGCGGGGTCTTGCCGGCGATCTTCTCCAGCTCCGAGGCGATGAACCGGTCGCCCGGCCCGATCTCCTGGTCGACCGGCACGCAGAAGCCGATGACGTCGACCTCGGCCCAGGTCGTGCGCACGACGTCGTTGAGCCGCTCCCCCAGCAGCGTCCGCGGGCGGTGCAGCCCGGGGGTGTCGACGAGGACGAGCTGGCCGTCGTCGCGGTGCACGATCCCGCGGATCGCGTGCCGGGTCGTCTGCGGGCGCGACGACGTGATCGCGACCTTCTGCCCGACCAGCGCGTTCGTCAGCGTCGACTTGCCGACGTTCGGACGGCCCACGAAGCACGCGAACCCCGACCGGAACTCGTGCTCAGGCGGCGTCAACGTGCTTCCCCTCGAGCCGCGCCACGATCTCGCGGCCGATCGGCAGGGCCGCGGTGGCCGCCGGCGAGGGCGCGTTGAGCACGTGCAGCACGCTCGGGCCGTCGGCGGCGTCCCCGTCCTGCACGAACAGGAAGTCGTCGACGAGCGACCCGTCGGGGCGGATCGCCTGCGCGCGCACGCCGGCCCGGCGCGCGACGTCGTGCGGCCGGGCGAGGTCGTCCGCGGTCACGCCGGGCAGCATCCGGGCCACGGCGGCGGCCATCGCCGACCGCGACAGCGAGCGGTACATCTCGCCGAGCCCGTAGCGCCACTGCTGGCCGGCGAGCTTGAGGAAGCCGGGGTCGGCGAGCGTCCCGGCGAGCTCGCGCACCCGCAGCGTGCGCCAGTCGTAGCCCTCGCGGGCCAGCGCCAGCACGGCGTTCGGGCCGACGTGCACCGAGCCGTCGACACCGCGGGTCGCGTGCACGCCGAGGAACGGGAACGCCGGGTCGGGCACGGGGTAGACCAGCCCGCGCACCTGGTCGCCGATCGGGCCGACCAGGTCGGAGTACTCGCCGCGGAACGGCACGATCCGCACGCCGGGGTCGAAGCCCGAGGCCCGGGCGATCTCGTCGGAGCGCAGCCCGGCGCACACCACCACCTGGCCCGCGAGCAGGTCGCCGCGGTCGGTGTGGACGACGACGTCGCGGCGCCGGCGGGTCACCGAACGGACCGCGCGCCCGGTGTGCAGCACGGCGCCCCGCGCGGCGGCGAGGTCGGCGAGCCTGCGGGTGATCGCGCCGTAGTCGCAGATGCCCGTCGACGGCACCCAGAGCCCGGCGAGCGCCGCGACCGCCGGCTCGCGGTCGCGGACACCGGCCTCGTCGAGCTCGTGGACCTCGACGCCGTTCGCGCGGCCCCGGCGCACCAGCTCGGCCATGCGCGGCAGCTCGGCCTCGTCGGTCGCGACGACGACCTTGCCGCACTCCTGCCAGGGCAGGTCGTGCTCGGCGCAGAACTCCTTGGTCTCCGCGCACCCGGCGACGGCCAGGCGCGCCTTCAGCGAGCCGGGCGCGTAGTAGAGCCCGGAGTGGATGACGTTGGAGTTGCGGCCGGTCTGGTGCGTGCCCGCGGTGCGCTCGCGCTCCACCAGCGCGACGGACGTGTGCCCGGCGGCGAGCAGCTCGTGCAGCACCGCGAAGCCGACGATGCCGCCGCCCACGACGACGACGTCGTGGCGCGGGCTGGGGGCCACGGTTCCGGCGGGCGGGGTGGCGGCGTCAGCCACGGTCGTCCTCTCCGTCGCGGGCGCCGGTCGGGGCCCCGGTCTGGGCCAGGTCGCCGTCGCGACGCCGCGGGTCGTCGGTGTGCTCGCCGTTCCCGGTGGCCCGAGGGTTCCCGGCGGGCACGGTCTGCCGGGCATCGTCGCGGGTCGGCTCGTCGGCCCGGTCCGCGGGGTGGTGATCGGCCTCCTCGTCGACGGGGCGCCACACCAGCACGCTGCGGATGCGCATCCGGCCGCGGGCGTCCTCGCCGCCCTCGGCGCGCAGGCGCAGGCCGGCGATCTCGGCCTCGGCACCGGGCAGCGGCACGCGGCCGAGGCGCTGGGCGAGCAGCCCGCCGACCGTGTCGACGTCCTCCACGTCGAACTCGACGTCCGCGGCCTGCTCGAGGTCCTCGACCGGCAGCCGCGCGGCGACCCGCCAGCTGTGCTCGTCGAGGTGGTCGAGCGGACGGTGCTCGGCGGCGTCGTACTCGTCGGTGATCTCGCCGACGATCTCCTCGAGCAGGTCCTCGATCGTCACCAGCCCCGCGGTGCCGCCGTACTCGTCGACCACGAGCGCCATGTGGTTGCGGTCGCGCTGCATGTCGCGCAGCAGGGCATCGGCGCGCTTGGAGTCCGGCACGTAGCTCGCCGGACGCATGACCTCGGCGACCGCGCCGGCCCGGTCGGCGGGCGCGTCGCCGTCGACGGTCCGCCGCACGAGGTCCTTGAGGTAGACGACGCCGACGGTGTCGTCGACGTTCTCGCCGATGACCGGGATGCGCGAGTAGCCGCTGCGCAGGGCGAGGGCCAGCGCCTGGCGCACGGTCTTGTCCCGCTCGATCCACACCATCTCGGTGCGCGGCACCATCACCTCGAGCACGCGGGTGTCGCCGAGGTCGAACACCGACTGGATCATCGCCCGCTCGTCGTCGTCGACGAGCCCGCCGCGCTCGGCCATGTCGACCAGCTCGCGCAGCTCGACCTCCGAGGAGAACGGGCCCTCGCGGAACCCGACGCCGGGCGTGATCGCGTTGCCGACGACGATCAGCAACGTCGCCAGCGGCCCGAGCAGGCGCGCGAGCAGCCGGACGGGCCCCGCGACGGCGAGCGCCATGCCGTAGGGGTGCTGGCGGCCCAGCGTGCGCGGACCGACCCCGATGAGCACATAGGAGACGAGCACGACGATCGCGCCCGCGACGAGCAGGGCGAGCCAGTCGGGGCCGATGAGCTGCAGCGCGACGAACGCGCCGAGCACCGCGGCGGCCGCCTCACAGGTCAGCCGCAGCAGCATGAGCAGGTTCAGGTGACGCGGCCGGTCGGCGACGATCGCGGCCAGCGCCTTCGCGCCGGTGGCGCCCTCGCGCACCAGCCCGTCCACCCGGGCCCGCGAGACCGTCGAGAGGGCCGCGTCGGCGGCGGCGAACACCCCCGCGAGCGGCACCAGCAGGATCGCGGCGACGAGCTGGCCGACCAGCCCCGACGTCACTGCGAGGCACTCCCCGGGTCGTCGCCGAGCCCGACGGTGCCGAGGAGGCGGTCGTCCTTCGCCCTTGCCCGCGCCGTGCGGGCGGCGGCGGCCTCCTGCTCGCGGGCGGCGCGCTCGGCCTCGGCCCGGGCGGTGCGCCAGTCGGCGAGCAGCTCGGCCTGCAGGGCGAACATCTGGCGCTCCTCGTCGGCCTCGGCGTGGTCGTAGCCGAGCAGGTGCAGCACGCCGTGCACGGTCAGCAGGTGCAGCTCGTCCTCGAGGCCGTGGCCCGCGGCCGCGGCCTGGTCGGCGGCGAAGGCCGGGCAGAGCACGATGTCGCCGAGCAGCGCCGGCCCGGACGACGGGGCGTCGGGACGCCGCGCGGAGTCGTACTCGTCCATCGGGAACGACATGACGTCGGTGGGCCCGGGCTCGTCGAGCCAGCGCTCGTGCAGCTCGGCCATCGGCTCCAGCTCGATGAGCATGATCGAGAGCTCGGCGAGCGGGCTGACGCCCATGCGGTCGAGGGCGTACCGGGCCACCTCGACGATCGGGCCCTCGGCCACGTCGACGCCGGACTCGTTGGCGATCTCGATGCTCATGTCGGTCCCGTCGGTGTCGGGGCGCTGTGTCTGCCCAGCTCCGCTCCGCTTCGTGGGAGGCGTCATCGTCCCCGGCGCTCGCGGTTGCGCGGGCCCACCGGCGGCCCGGTGCGCGGCGCGTTGGACACGGCCTGGGGGCGACGCTGCTGGGATTCGTCGTATCGGCTGTAGGCGTCGACGATGTCCGCGACCAACCGATGACGCACGACGTCGTGCGAGGTCAGCTCGGAGAACTCCACGTCCTCCACCCCATCGAGGATGTCCCGGACCACCCGCAGCCCGGAGGCCGACCCGCCCGGCAGGTCGACCTGGGTGACGTCGCCGGTGACGACCATCTTCGAGTTGAAGCCCAGCCTCGTGAGGAACATCTTCATCTGTTCCGGCGTGGTGTTCTGGGCCTCGTCGAGGATGATGAAGGCGTCGTTCAGGGTGTTGTGCGTGACGATGAAGTCGTCGGTGACGTAGAGCGAGTCCTCGGCGGCGACCGAGATGCAGACGCACTCGGCCTGACCGTCCGGCAGGATGCTGTCGATGTAGCGATGCGGCCGGCCACCGCCGGTGGCCTCGTAGGCCTCGCGCTTGCGGGTCAAGCGGAACGGCGCGATCTCGGTCGGGAGCCGCACGTCGAGGACGTACGCGTCGGAGCGGTAGTGCACCGGCCGTCCCGCCGCCCTCCCCGGAGTGCGGCCCGCGGCGTAGCGGGTGCGCTCGTAGACGACCCCGCCGAGGGACCGGACCAGGTGGGTGACGTCGTCCCGCAGGCGCGGCGAGCACGTCGTGTACTGGACGCGACAGGTCCGGCCGCCCTGGCGCACCGGACCGCCGTCGGTGTCGAACAGGCCCTGCAGCACGGCCAGTCGCACGTCCACGCCGTTGCGCACGTAGGAATCCGGCACGAACTTGGTCGAGGAGTTCGTCCCGGCCAGCCCGAGCTCGCGCAGGACCGCGGAGACGGGGTTGGCGGTGATGACGCTGCCACGGCCGCCACCGCCCGCGCGCTCGAGGACGTAGTCCAGACCGGACTTGTGGGTCACGTCGACGTCGGGGAGCGCGGCGTCGAGCGCCTCCGCCAGTTCGGGATCCTTCGTGCAGAAGCTCGGCGTCGTCCGGTCGGTGATGCAGCCGTCGCCGAGGAGCAGGCCGAGGGCATACGGATCCATCGGGACCGGCTGGTCGGGGATCGCGACGGGCGACACCAGGGGGAGCTCGTAGCGGTGGGCGTGCGACCAGCGGAGATTGCCCATCATCTCCTGGGTCTGGAGCACGCGACCGGCCTTGCCGTGGCGGCGGTCGTCGGGCGTCGTGACGAACCACAGGTGCTCCCCACAGGCCCGCGTCGAGACGCCGTCCTGCGTCCACACGCGGTAGACCTGCTTGCGGCCCTGGGGGTGGACGCCCGTCACCGGCGTCGGGGTGCCGTCCCGTCCGGTCACGAGGTCGCCGATCCGGAGCTCCCCGATCGCACGGAACCCGTCGGGAGTGAGGACCGGCGAGTCCACCGGCTGCGCGCGGCCTCTCATGTACGCCAGCGGCGCGATCTCGATCGTGCCGGCTGCCATGAGCTTCGGTACCGCGTCGGTGTCCAGCATGTCGTGCAGCGCGTCGTAGAGCGGCCGCAGGTACGGGTCGATCTTCTCCGACAGCGTCCCGGGCAGGAAGCCGAGCCGCTCCCCCGCCTCGACGGCAGGCCGCGTCAGGATGATCCGGTTGACCTGCTTGGCCTGCAGCGCCTGCACGGCCTTGGCCATCGCCAGGTAGGTCTTGCCGGTGCCCGCCGGGCCGATGCCGAAGACGATCGTGTTGACGTCGATCGCGTCGACGTAGCGCTTCTGGTTGAGCGTCTTGGGCCGGACGGTGCGCCCGCGGCGGGACACGATGTCGAGGCTGAGGACCTCGGCCGGCGACGGGGAGCCGCCGTCCGCCGCGTCGTCGGTGTCCTCCTGCAGCATGCGCACCGAGCGGCGCACGGCGTCGGGGTCGATCTGCTGGCCGCGGCTGGCGAGCACCACCAGCTCGGCGAACACCCGCTCGGCGAAGGCGACGTCCGCCGGGTCGCCGGAGAGGGTGAGCTCGTTGCCGCGGACGTGGACGTCGGCGGCCAGCAGGCTCTCGGCCTCGCGCAGGTTCTCGTCGCGCTTGCCCAGGAGCGCGAGGAGCGCCGCCTCGGGCACCACGATCCGGGAGGTTCCGTCACCGGTCACGTGCTGAACTGTCCTGCTTCCTCGCCGACGATCTGGCCTGCCCTCCATCGTAGCGCCCGGCGTGCCGGGTTCGCGGCGCCGTTCACAGCAACCCCTCGACCTCCGCGCGCACGGCCGCCCACGCCGCGTGGTCCGGGTCGATCACGGCGAAGTGGTCCGCGCCCGGCAGCACGCGCAGCCGGGCGTCGCCGCGCGCGGCGGTCGCCGCGGTCACGTAGCGCTGGGACTGGTCGAGCGGGACGGTGACGTCGACGTCGCCGTGCACGCACACCACCGGCGCCGCGGCGGGGACGAGGGCGGTGGGCGAGGCGAGGGCGTAGCGGTCGGCGACCTGGTCCGGTGTCCCCCCGAGGAGCTGGGCGACCGCGCCGCCGCCGAGACCCTGGGTGGCTCCGGCGACGAGGTCGAGCACCCCGGCCTGGCTGACCGTGCCCACGGGGCGCACCTGCGGGTCGGCGCCGGGCGCGCCGGCGTCGAGGCGCTCGCGGCTCGCGGCCCAGACGGCGAGCTGGCCGCCGGCGGAGTGCCCGAGGAGCACGACGCGGTCGAGGTCGAGGCGCCCCGCGGCGGCCTTCTGGACCGCGCCGGGCAGCACGTCGACCGCCGTGGCGACGTCGGTGAACGTCGACGGCCAACCGCCGCCGGCGCCGACGCGGCGGTACTCGACGTTCCAGGCCGCGATTCCGTGGTTGGTGAGGTCGACCGCGAGGGGCGTGCCGAGCTCGAGCCCGTAGGCCGCCTGCCAGTAGCCGCCGTGGACGACCACCACCACGGGCAGGTCACCGGTGTCGCCCGGCGGCAGGTGCAGCACCCCGTACTGCGCCGGGTCGGGGCCGTAGGACAGCCGCTGAGTCCCGGGCGTGCCGGGGCGGGTCGGCGGCACCGCGATGCCGGGATCCGAGGCGGGGGCGCGCCCGCAGGCCCCGATCCCCGCCAGCCCCGCGAGCGCGGTCATCCCGGCGAGGCCGCCGAGCAGGCGCCGCCGGGGCAGGCGCACGTCCGGGGTCACCCCCACCGGCCGGTGCGCGCCCCCAGCGCACCGAGCGCGACCGCGCCCGCGGTCGAGGTCCGCAGCACGTCGGGCCCGAGGCGCACCTCGAAGGCGCCGGCCTCGGCGAGCACCGCCCGTTCCTCGTCGGTGACGCCGCCCTCCGGGCCGACGACCAGCACCAGCTCGCCCTGACCGGGCAGCGGGACGGTCGCGAACGACTCCTTCGCGGTCGCCTCGAGCAGCAGGACGGCGTCGGCGTCGCGTGCCGCGAGGTCGGGGGTGGTCAGCGGCGGGGCGACGTCGGGCACGTGGGCGCGCCGCGCCTGCTTGGCCGCCTCGCGGGCGGTCGACCGCCAGCGCGCGAGCGCCTTCTCCCCGCGCGTGCCGTCGTCCCAGCGGGCGACGCTGCGCGCCGCGCGCCAGGGCACCACCGCGTCCACGCCGGCCTCGGTCGCCAGCTCGACGGCGAGCTCGCCGCGGTCCCCCTTCGCCAGCGCCTGGGCGAGGGTCACGCGCAGCGCGGGACCCGGATCGACGCGGCGCTCGAGCACCGTCGTCGTCACCGTGCTCTTGGCGACCTCGACGACCTCGACGCGCGCCCGCGTCCCGATCCCGTCGCCGATCAGCACGACCTCGCCCCGCCGGACCCGGCGCACGTCGGCGGCGTGGCGACCCTCGGCCCCGTCGAGGACGACCTCGCCGGCCTCGGGCACCTCGTCGACCCAGAACAGCGCGGGCCGGGTCCAGTCGGCGGGGTTGTCAGCCTGGCGTCCAGGCTGGCGTTGAACGTCAGGAAATCCCCCCGCTCGCCCGCGACGGCTCACCGCGTGCGGCCGCCCGAGCGCCGGCGCCCGAACAGCCCGTTGCGGTGGGCCAGCAGCTCCGGGCGCTCCTCGCCGCGCAGCTCGGCCAGCTCCTTGAGCAGCTCGGTCTGGCGGGTGTCGAGACGGTCGGGGACCTGCACGTCGAGGTGCACGAGCAGGTCGCCCCGCCCGTCGGTGCGCCCGGTGGAGCGCAGCCGCGGCATGCCGCGCCCGCGCAGCGTCAGCGTGGTGTTGGGCTGCGTCCCGGGCTCGATCGTCAGCTCCTCCTCGCCCTCGAGGGTGCGCTGCGGGAGCGTGGCGCCCAGCGCCGCCGCGGTCATCGGCAGGCTGAGGTGGGAGTGCAGGTCGACGCCGTCGCGCGTGAAGTACTCGTGGCGCTCCTCGGAGACCTCGATGTAGAGGTCGCCGGCCGGGCCGCCGCCGGGGCCGACCTCGCCCTGGTTGGCCATCCGGATCCGCATGCCGTCGCCGACACCCGCCGGGACCTGCACGGTGACCGTGCGCCGCGAGCGCACGCGGCCGTCGCCGCCGCACTGCGCGCAGGGGCTGGGGATGATCTCGCCGGTGCCGCGGCAGACCGGGCACGGCCGCGCGGTGACGACCTGGCCGATGAACGAGCGCTGCACGTTCTGGATCTCGCCGCGGCCGTCGCAGGTGTCGCACGTCTCGGTGCGGGTGCCGGGCTCGGCGCCGCCGCCGTGGCACTTCTCGCAGAGCACCGCGGTGTCGACGGTGAGGTCGCGGGCGACGCCGGTCGCGCACTCCTCGAGCGTGAGGTCGATGCGGATCAGCGCGTCCTCGCCGGGCTGGACCCGGCTGCGCGGCCCCCGCCCGCCGGTGCCGCCGGCGGCGCCGAAGAACGCGTCCATGATGTCGCCGAGGCCGCCGAAGCCCGCGGCGGAGAACCCGCCGGCCCCCGCGCCGCCGCCGCGGCCGGAGTCCAGCGGATCGCCCCCGAGGTCGACGATGCGCCGCTTCTGCGGGTCGGTCAGGACCTCGTAGGCGTTCTTGACGTCCTGGAAGCGCGCCTGCGTCTCGTCGTCGGGATTGACGTCGGGGTGCAGCTCGCGGGCGAGCTTGCGGTAGGCCCGCTTGATCTCGCCCTCGTCCGCGTCCCGGGACACGCCCAGGATTCCGTAGTAGTCCTTCGCCACGCTGGTCCTCGTCCGTCCTGTCTCATCCGTGCCGGCGCCGTGCCTCGCGGCGGGCGCTCAGCGTCCCCCGACGATCTCACCGACGTAGCGCGCCACCGCACGCACCGCCGCGATCGCGCTGGGGTAGTCCATGCGGGTCGGCCCCACGACGCCCATGCCGCCCAGGGCCGTAGTCCCCGCTCCGTACCCGATCGACACCGTGGAGGCGCTCCACAGGTCCTCGGACTCGTTCTCCTCGCCGATGCGCACGGTGACGGTGGGGGCGTCGCTCGCCGAGGTCAGCAGCCGCAGCACCACCACCTGCTCCTCGAGCGCCTCCAGCATGCCCCGCAGCGCCGTCGCGTCCGTGCCCGCCCGGGTCAGGTTGGCCGTGCCGCCGAGCACGAGCCGCTCCTCGGGGCGTTCGAGCAGCGCCTCGAGCAGCACCGCGGCGACGGACAGCAGCGGCGAGCGCAGCCCGTCGGGGGCGTTCTCGGGCAGCTCGGACATCCGCGCGGACGCCGTCGCCAGCGGCTGCCCGACCAGGGCGTTGTTGAGCAGCGCGCGCAAGCGCGCGACGTCCTCCTCGTCGAGGACGTCGCCGAGGTCGACCACGCGCTGGTCGACCCGCCCGGTGTCGGTGATCAGCACGAGCATCAGCCGCGCCGGCGTCAGCCGCACCACCTCGAGGTGGCGCACCGTCGAGCGCGTCAGCGTCGGGTACTGGACGACGGCGACCTGCCGCGTGAGCTGGGCGAGCAGCCGTACGCTGCGCTTGAGGACGTCGTCGAGGTCGACCGCGCCCTCGAGGAACGTGGTGATGCCGCGGCGCTCGGCGGGCGAGAGCGGCTTGACCTGGTGCAGCCGGTCGACGAAGAGGCGGTAGCCCTTGTCGGTGGGGATGCGCCCGGCGCTGGTGTGGGGCTGCGCGATGTAGCCCTCCTCCTCCAGCGTCGCCATGTCGTTGCGCACGGTCGCACTGGACACGCCCAGGTTGTGACGCTCCACGATGGCCTTGGAACCCACCGGCTCGTTGGTGGCCACGAAGTCCGCGACGATCGCGCGCAGGACGGCGACGCGGCGCTCCTCGGCGTTCACCGCGCCCACCTCCCCGGTCCCTCGCGTCCGTCCGGTCCCGACCCTCCATCGTAGGCGAGTCGGATCGTCCCGTCCGTCGGTGGCGGTCCCCCGTGTCCGGGCCCGTGTCAGCAATCTGGCGTCGGGGGCACTCAACCCCCGGTCGTCGACAGGGAGCTCGTCGGCGACCGGCGCGCGGGGTCCGGACGGTCGCGGCCAGTTCGGCGGAACGGCCCCCGGCGCCGACCTCGGCGTGTGAGCATCCCGGACATGTCGGACGGGCTCGAGGTGCGTCCCGAGGACCTGCGGCGCGGCGCGGGACTGCTGCGCGACGACGCGGGCCGCTGCCGCGCCGCCCTCGCCCGGTCTGCAGCGGGCGCGACCGCCGCGGCGGGGGCCGCCGGCGACGGCCCGCTGGAGGACGCCGCGACGACGCTCGCCGGCGCCGTGGACACACTGCTCCGGGCCGTCACGAGCAGCATCACCGGCGCCGCCGACGCCCTCGACGCCGCGAGCACGCGGTACCGGGCCACGGACGAGCAGACGGCCGCGGGGCTCGACGGCGGTCCGCCGATCTCGCTCCCCGGCGTGGCGCCCCCGCGCTGATGCCGCTCGCCGGGGACCCCGACGCCCTGCTCGCGGCCGCGGACGAGCTCGCCGGGGCGTCACGAGCGCTGGGCGAGGTCCACGCGGCGATGACGGCGCACAGCCGCGCGATCACCGCCGACTGGGCCGGACTCGCCGCCCCGGCAGCACTGGCTCGCGTCGAGGGCGATGCCGACACGGTGCGGCGGGCAGCCGACGCCCTCGCCGGCGTCGTCGACCCCCTGTGGGCCTGCGCCGAGGAGCTGCGGACCGCCCAGCGCGCCGTCGCGCTCGCCGAGGCGGACACCGGTTCTCCCGACGCCCTGGCGCTGATGACGTCGGCGGCGGGCCGGGCCCTCGCCGCGAACGAGGCGGCGGCCCGGGCCCTCCGGGAGGCCGCCGGTGTCCTGGCGCCGGCCACACACCGCAGTCCGGGGGGCTCGGCTCCGTCCTCGGCGAGGGAGGCAACCTCGCCGCGTCGCTGGGCAACGCCGCCCTCCAGCACCCCCTGTCGGGCCTCGCCGTACTCGGCGGCGGCGCTCTCGCTGCTCTCGGCGCCGCCGGAGTCCTCGGCGGGACGGCGGCGACGGCGACCGGCGTCGGCTCCCCCGTCGGGGTCCCGCTCACCGGCGCCTCGCTCGCGGCGGTCACGGCCGGCGTCGGGCTCGCCGGCGCGGGGACGATCGACCTCACCCAGCACGCCCTCGGCGACGACCGCGTCGCGCCGTTCCGGGTCGACGCCGACGTCGACGGGCTCCCGTTCGACGCGCCCACCGAGGTCCACGGGATGACGGAGCACGGGCGGCGGCGCGCGGAGGGACGCGACGGGGGGACCGGCGTCTCGGACGAGGCGATCGCCGATGCCGTCGCACATCCCCTGACGACGCCGGTGCCGCAGGACAACGACACCTACCGCTACGAGGGACGAGATGCTGTCGTCTCCCTCAACGAGCGCGGAGAGGTCGTCACGACCTGGGCCAGGACATCGAACGGCTGGAGGAACCGATGAGCACGCTGGATCGGCTGGACGACGAGACCAGCGAGACCCTCCGCACCGTGCTCGGCCACCGGGCGCCCGACCTCCTCCACGCCCTGCAGAGCACGGACACGCCGTCCATGGCCCTGCGCGAGCAGGTCGACGACGTCATGGCCGACGAGCTGTCCGGCGAGATCACCGGCCCCGACTGGGACCCCACACCGCACGGCGTCCGAGTGGAGGCGGCGATCACTCGCTTCCTCGTCGTCTACGAGATCACCCATCCGGTCCGGGGGACGGACGCCTGGCCACCGGTCCCCGATCTGCGCGGCCCCGATCGCGCCGGACGACCGTGACCGCGACATCGGGCGCCGGGTTACTGGCTGGTATCGCTCGCACCGGGCGCGAGCGGCACGCCGCGCATGATCGAACGCATTGCCGACCTGCCGAACGTGCCCTTCGCCGGCTCAAGGGCCGCCTACGGGGTCGCCGGGGAGATCACGGGCGCGTCATCCACCGGCGCCCGCGCGCCCGGGTGCACGACGCGCTCCTGATCAACGGCGGCGGCGATCACGACGTACCTGGTGACACTCCCGGGAGATCGAATTGGAGAGCACCCCGGCACGCCCCCTCCCTCAACGCTCCGCGAGCGCCAGAGCCACACCGTCCGCGAGCAGGCGGCCACGGCGGGTGAGCACCGCGCGCCCGCCCGCCCAGTGGGCGGGGTCCAGCAGCCCGTCGCGGGCGGCCTCGTCGCCCGCGTCCCGCCCGGTCGGCGCCAGGGCGGAGACCGGCAGCCCGTCGACCGTGCGCAGTTCCAGGAGCACCTGCTCGAGGTGCGCCTCGTCCGGGCTGACGAGCTCGCGGGCCTCCGCGGGCGAGCGCCCGTCGGCCAGGGCCGCCGAGTAGCGGGCGGGGTGGCGCACGTTCCACCAGCGGGTGCCGCCGACGTGCGAGTGCGCGCCCGGACCGGCGCCCCACCAGTCGCCGCCGCCCCAGTAGAGAAGGTTGTGGCGGCAGCGGGCCTCGCCCGAGCGGGCCCAGTTCGACACCTCGTACCAGCCGAGACCGGCGGCGGACAGGACGTCGTCGACGATCTCGTAGCGGTCGGCGAGGACGTCGTCGTCGGGCATCGGCAGCTCGCCCCGGGCCACCCGCCGCGCCAGCGCGGTCCCCTCCTCGACGATCAACGAGTACGCCGAGACGTGGTCGGCACCCGACGCGAGGACGGCGTCCAGTGAGCGACGCAGGTCGTCCTCGGTCTCGGTGGGCGTGCCGTAGATGAGGTCGAGGTTGACGTGCTCGATCCCGGCGGACAGCGCGGCCCCCGCCACCGAGACCGCCGCCCCCGGCGTGTGCCGGCGGTCGAGGACGGCGAGGACGTGGTCGACGTCGGACTGCATGCCCAGCGACAGGCGGGTGTAGCCGGCCTCGGCGATCGCCGCGAGCAGCTCCGGCGTCGTCGACTCGGGGTTGGCCTCGGTGGTGACCTCGGCACCGTCACGCAGCCCGAACGTGCCGCGGACGGCGTCGAGCACCGACACGAGGCCCTCGGCGCCGAGCAGGGACGGCGTCCCGCCGCCGAGGAAGACGGTGTCGGCGGGCGGCGGCCCGCCGAGCACGGAGGCGGCGAGATCGAGCTCCCGGCGCAGCCCCTCGAGCCACGAGGCCGGCGAGGCGGGATCGTCGGAGGACGTCAGCCCCAGATCGGTGGCCGTGTAGGTGTTGAAGTCGCAGTAGCCGCAGCGCGTCGCGCAGAACGGCACGTGCACGTAGACCCCGAAGGGGCGTGTGCCGAGCCCGTCGAGCGACGCGGGCGGCAGGGCGCCGTCGGCCGGCGCCGGCTCGCCGGACGGGGGGACGGAGGGCACCGCTCCAGTGTGCCCGCCCCGGACTGCGGCGAAGGTCACCGGAGACGGTCTCCCGGTGGAGGCGCCGTGCCCCGGATGGCACGGTCGGACCGTGCCCGCGAACCGCCTGCTCCTCGTGGCCCGTCGCCACGTGGATCTCGTGCGGCTGGCGAGCGCTCTGTGTCCGGCGCGCTGACCCCACCCCGCGCCCACCGCACAGAGGACACCCATGACCACGACGGCCCCTGCCGCCGCCCAGGACACCACCACCACCAGCCCCCGCACGGTGCTCGTCGCGAGCCTCATCGGCACGACGATCGAGTGGTACGACTTCTTCCTGTTCGCGACGGCGGCGGGGATCGTCTTCCCGCAGCTGTTCTACGGCAACGGCGACCCGACGGTCGCGACGCTGCTCTCGTTCGCGACGTTCGCGGTCGGTTTCGTCGCCCGGCCCATCGGCGGGCTGATCTTCGGGCACATCGGCGACCGGTTCGGGCGGCGCGAGACGCTGATCGTGACGATGGCGCTGACCGGCCTCGCGACGGCGGCGATCGGGTTCCTCCCGACCTACGCCGCCATCGGCGTCGCGGCGCCGATCCTGCTGGTCGTCCTCCGGGTGGTCCAAGGCATCGCGATCGGCGGCGAGTGGGGCGGCGCTGTGCTCATGGCCGTCGAGTACGCACCGAACGGACGGCGCGGGCTCTACGGCGCGACGCCGCAGATCGGCCTGGGTCTGGGTCTCGCGCTCGGCACCGGGGTGTTCGCGCTGCTCGGGCTCGTCATGGACGACGCGGCGTTCCTCACCTACGGCTGGCGGATCGCGTTCATCGCGAGCCTCCTGCTCGTGGGGGTCGGGCTCGTCGTGCGGCTCGCCGTGATGGAGACACCGGCGTTCCGCCGCATGCAGGCCGCCGCCGAGGTCTCACGCGTGCCGGCCGTCGACGTCCTGCGCGACCCGCCGTCGCGGCGCAACCTCGGCTGGACGCTGCTCGCGCGATGGGCCGAGGGCGCGTCCTTCAACACGTGGGGCGTCTTCGTCCTGACCTACACGGTGGCGACGCTGAAGATGCCGCGCACCGAGGTGCTGGTCGCGGTCACCGCGGCCGCGATCCTCAGCGCGATCGTGGTCCCGCTCGCCGGGGCGTGGGGCGACCGGATCGGGCGCGGCAAGGTGTTCGCGCTCGGGTGCGTCCTCCTCGTGATCGGGGTCTTCCCGGCGTTCGCCCTGCTCGGGACGGGGTCGATCGTCGCCGTGACCGCGGTGCTGCTCGTCATGCTCGGGCTGTCCTACGGGTTGTCCAGCGGCGCGGAGTCGACGTTGTTCGCCGAGGTCTTCCCCACCCGCACCCGCTACACCGGCATGTCCCTGGCCTTCCAGGGCGGCGGCATCTACGCCTCCGGGCTGACGCCGCTGATCCTCACCTCGCTGCTCGCCGCCGGTGGCGGCACACCCTGGCTCGCCGCGGGCTACCTCGCGCTCGCGGGCGCCGTCAGCACGGTCGCCGCCCTGCGCGCGAAGCCCCTCGAGACGCTGTAGGAGATCCCATGAGCATCACCGCCCACTGGTTCCTGCCCACCTACGGGGACTCGCGCGGCCTCGTCGGCGGCGGGCACGGCGTGGCCACGACGGCCGCCGACGCCGTCCGTCCCGCGGAGATCGGCTACCTCGCCCAGATCGCCCGCGCCGCCGAGACCGTCGGGTTCGAGGGCGCGCTGACACCCACGGGCGCCTGGTGCGAGGACGCCTGGCTCACCACGGCCATGCTCGTCGCCGAGTCCGAGCGGCTGAAGTTCCTCGTCGCCTTCCGGCCCGGGGTCCTCTCCCCCACCCTCGCCGCGCAGCAGGCCGCCACGTTCCAGCGGCACTCCCAGGGGCGCCTGCTGCTCAACGTCGTCACCGGCGGCGAGCCCGCCGAGCAGCGCGCCTACGGCGACTACCTGGGCAAGGACGACCGCTATGTCCGCACCGGCGAGTTCCTCGAGGTGGTGCGCCGGCTCTGGGCCGGCGAGACGGTGACCCTGCACGGCGAGCAGGTCCACGTCGACGAGGCCGCCCTGACCCGCGTGCCCGACCCGGTGCCGCCGGTGTACTTCGGCGGGTCGTCGCCGAAGGCCGGCGAGGTCGCCGCGCAGCACGTCGACGTCTACCTGACCTGGGGCGAGCCGCCCGAGCAGGTGCGCGAGAAGGTCGAGTGGATCCGAGGCCTGGCCGCCGCGCAGGGGCGCGAGGTCCGGTTCGGGATCCGGCTGCACGTGATCGCCCGTGACACGTCCGACGCCGCGTGGGCGCAGGCCGAGCAGTACCTCCGCGGCATCCCGGACGAGATGATCGAGAAGGTGCAGGCGGGCCTGTCGCGCAGCGAGTCGGAGGGCCAGCGGCGGATGCGCGCCCTGCACTCCGGGGGCGCGAAGACCGCCGCCGACCTCGAGGTCGCCCCCAACCTCTGGGCGGGCGTGGGCCTGGTGCGCGGCGGCGCAGGCACGGCGCTCGTCGGCAGCCACACCGAGGTCGCCGACCGGATCGCGGAGTACCACGACCTCGGGATCACCGAGTTCGTCCTGTCCGGTCACCCGCACCTCGAGGAGGCGTACTGGGTGGGCGAGGGCGTCCTGCCCGAGCTGGGCCGACGCGGGCTGTGGTCGCACCCGGCCGGCACCGTCGACGCCGCACCGGCCGCGGTGCCGTTCGCCCAGTAGCTGAACGTCACGTGGAAACCGACCCCCTGCTCGTGGCAGGCTCGTGGTCATGTGCGCGCCGGGCGACCTCCTCGTGAGTCGACGTCACGTCGACCTCGTGCGCCTCGCCAGCGCCCTCTGCCGCGCCTGCTGAGCGCGAGCCCCCGCCACCACGCCCCAGCGGCTGTCGCGCGTCCACCTCGAGGTCCGCCTCGACGTGTGCTCGCGCGCGGCCGTGCACCACCCCGGAGGACACCCGAACCATGGCCGACGCCCCGTCGTCCGAGAACGCCGCGACCTCCGAGGAGTCGTACGCGGAGACCACCCCGCTGCGGCACACCGGAGCGACCGAGGACGCGCCGCCGACGGCGAAGCCCCCGCGAGCTCGTAAGGGCAAGGCCGAGGGCCAGTGGGCGCTGGGCTACCGCGAGCCGCTGAACAAGAACGAGCAGTCCAAGAAGGACGACCACCCGCTCAACGTGCGGGCCCGCATCGAGAACATCTATGCCCACGGCGGCTTCGACTCGATCGACCCGGCCGACCTGCGCGGGCGCTTCCGGTGGATGGGGCTCTACACCCAGCGGGCCGAGGGCTTCCCCGGCACCGACACCGGGCACGTCGAGGAGGAGGAGCTCGACGCGCGGCACTTCATGATGCGCATCCGGGTCGACGGCGGCGGGCTGACCACCGAGCAGCTGCGCGTCATCGGCGAGATCTCGCAGACCTTCGCCCGCGACACCGCCGACGTCACCGACCGCGAGAACATCCAGCTGCACTGGATCCGCGTCGAGGACGTCCCCGAGATCTGGCGTCGCCTCGAGGCCGTGGACCTCTACACCACCGAGGCCTGCGGCGACTGCCCGCGCGTCGTGCTCGGCTCGCCGGTCGCCGGCATCAGCAAGGACGAGGTCATCGACGGCTCCCCCGCGGTCGACGAGATCGTCGAGCGCTTCATCGGTGACCGCTCGCTCGCGAACCTGCCCCGCAAGTTCAAGACCGCGATCTCCGGGCAGCAGGACGTCGCGCACGAGGTCAACGACGTCAGCTTCGTCGGCGTCGTCCACCCCGAGCACGGCCCGGGCTTCGACCTCCACGTCGGCGGCGGGCTGTCGACCAATCCGAAGCTCGCGGTGCGCCTGGGCGCCTGGGTGCCGCTCGACGAGGTCGCCGACGTGTGGCACGCCGTCACCTCCGTCTTCCGCGACTACGGCTACCGGCGGCTGCGCACCCGGGCGCGCCTCAAGTTCCTCATCGCCGACTGGGGCCCCGAGAAGTTCCGGCAGGTGATGGAGGACGAGTACCTGCACCGCAGGCTGATCGACGGTCCCGCGCCCGAGGAGATCGCCGGCACCATCGACCACATCGGCGTCCACGACCAGGTCGACGGCAACCACTACGTCGGCGTCGCCCCGCCGGCGGGGCGCACCAGCGGCTCGACGCTCGTCGGCGTCGCCAAGGCCGCGGAGGAGGCCGGCTCCGGGCGCGTGCGGCTCACCCCGTACCAGAAGATCCTCGTGCTGGACGTGCCGAGCGACAAGCTCGACGCGCTCACCACCACCCTCGACCACCTCGGCCTGCCCGCCCGCCCCACGCCGTGGCGGCGCGCGACCATGGCGTGCACCGGCCTCGAGTTCTGCAAGCTCGCCTTCGTCGACACCAAGAACCGCGCCGGCGAGCTCGTCGAGGAGCTCGACCGCCGGCTCGCGGACGTCCAGGACACCCTCGAGCACCCGGTGTCGATCCACCTCAACGGCTGCCCGAACTCCTGCGCCCGGGTCCAGGTCGCCGACATCGGGCTCAAGGGCCAGATCGTCAACGACGCCGAGGGCAACCCGGCGGCGGGCTTCCAGGTGCACCTCGGCGGCGGGCTCGGCCTCGACGCCGGCTTCGGGCGCAAGCTGCGCGGCCACAAGGTGCTCTCCGCCGAGCTCGGCGACTACGTCGAGCGGGTCGTGCGGCACTACGCCGAGGAGCACCAGCCGGGCGAGCGCTTCGCCCAGTGGGTCCTCCGTGCGGAAGAGGCGCAGCTCTCATGAGGTTGGCCCTGCAGTACTGCCCGTACTGCGGAGAGCAGGACCTGCGCCCGCGGGAGGAGCCCGAGGGCGCCTGGGAGTGCGCCGACTGCCGCAGCACCTTCGTCGTCACCCCGGCGCAGTCGCCGGTGAGAGGACCAGCATGACCACCACGACCGGCGCCCAGGACGACCTGCGCACGGAGGCCCTCGCCGCGGGCGAGCGCTTCGCCGCCCGCGAGGGCGAGATCGGTCACGAGGAGCTGACGCGCGAGATCCTCACGTGGGCCGCCGAGACCTACGGCGCGGACCTCATCGTCGCGTCGAACATGCAGGACGCCGTGCTCGTCGAGCTCGGCGCGGCCGCCCGTCCCGGCGTCGACGTGCTGTTCCTCGAGACCGGCTACCACTTCGCCGAGACCCTCGGCACGCGCGACGCCGTCGCCCAGGTCTACGGCGTGCGGATCGTGCAGGCCGAGCCCGAGCTGACCGTTCCCGAGCAGGACGCGGCGTACGGCAAGGACCTCTTCGCGAGCGACCCCGGCGCGTGCTGCGGGATGCGCAAGGTCGAGCCGCTGAAGAAGACGCTGGCGAACTACGACGCGTGGGTCACGGGCGTGCGCCGCGTCGAGGCCCCGACCCGGGCGACGACGCCCCTGGTCACCTGGGACGAGCGCCACGGTCTCGTGAAGATCAACCCCATCGCGCACTGGACCGACGAGCAGATGGACGCCTACATCCGCGACCACGCGATCCTGGTCAACCCGCTGGTCGGCGAGGGCTACCCGTCGATCGGCTGCGCGCCGTGCACCGCGAAGCCCGCGCCGGGCGCCGACCCGCGCAGCGGACGCTGGGCCGGGTTCACGAAGACCGAGTGCGGGCTGCACGGATGACCGCCGCCGCCATCCCGACGACGGGTACCGACCAGCTCGACGCGCTGGAGTCCGAGGCGATCCACGTCATGCGCGAGGTCGCCGGCGAGTTCGACCGCCCGGTGATCCTCTTCTCGGGCGGCAAGGACTCGATGCTGCTGGTGCACCTGGCGAAGAAGGCGTTCTGGCCGGCGCCGATCCCGTTCCCGGTGCTGCACGTCGACACCGGGCACAACTTCGACGAGGTCATCGACTTCCGGGACACCGTCGTCGCGCGCTACGGGCTCGACCTCGAGGTCGCGCGGGTGCAGGACTACATCGACGACGGGCGGCTCGCCGAGCGCCCCGACGGCACCCGCAACCCGCTGCAGACCACGCCGCTGCTCGACGCCATCGCCGAGCACCGCCACGACGCCGTGTTCGGCGGCGGACGGCGCGACGAGGAGCGGGCCCGGGCCAAGGAGCGCGTGTTCAGCCTGCGCACCGCCTTTGGGCAGTGGGAGCCGTCGCGCCAGCGCCCCGAGCTGTGGAACCTCTACAACGGGCGCCACAAGCCCGGCGAGCACGTGCGCGTGTTCCCGCTGTCGAACTGGACCGAGCTCGACGTCTGGCGCTACATCGCCCGCGAGGGCGTCGAGCTCCCGTCGATCTACTACGCGCACGAGCGCGAGGTGTTCGCCCGCGACGGCATGTGGCTCACCAGCGGGCCGTGGGGCGGGCCGCGCGACGGCGAGGAGGTCCGGACGCTGTCCGTGCGCTACCGCACGGTCGGCGACGGCTCCTGCACCGGCGCCGTCGCGTCCACCGCGACGACGCTCGACGAGGTGCTCGACGAGGTGCGCGAGAGCCGCCTGACCGAGCGCGGCGCCACGCGGGCCGACGACCGCCTCTCGGAGGCCGCCATGGAGGACCGCAAGCGAGAGGGCTACTTCTGATGCCGGACCTGCTCAAGCTCGCGACCGCGGGAAGCGTCGACGACGGCAAGTCCACGCTGGTCGGGCGCCTGCTCTACGACACGAAGTCGGTGCTCGCCGACCAGATGGAGGCCGTCGAGCGCGCCACCCAGGGTGGCGGTGACCCCGACCTCTCGCTGCTCGTCGACGGCCTGCGCTCCGAGCGCGAGCAGGGCATCACGATCGACGTCGCCTACCGCTACTTCGCGACGCCCACCCGGTCGTTCGTCCTCGCCGACACCCCGGGCCACGTGCAGTACACCCGGAACACGGTCACCGGCGCCTCGACGGCGTCGCTGGGCGTCCTGCTCGTCGACGCCCGCAACGGCATCGTCGAGCAGACCCGCCGCCACGTCGCCGTGATGGGCCTGCTGCGCGTCCCGCGCCTCGTGCTCGCTGTGAACAAGATGGATCTCGTCGACTTCGACGAGAACACGTACTGGCGGATCGCCAAGGAGTTCGTCGGGCTCACCGAGGCCCTCGGGTACGCCGAGGACGACGTCGTCGCGATCCCGCTGTCGGCGAAGAAGGGCGACAACGTCGTCCTGAGCTCCGAGAACACCCCCTGGTACGAGGGCCCGACGCTGCTCGAGCACCTCGAGGCAGTACCGGTCGAGGGCGCCGACCACACCGCGCCGTTCCGTTTCCCCGTGCAGTACGTCGTGCGCCCGCGCACCGACGACCACCCCGACTACCGCGGCTACGCCGGGCTCGTCGCCGCGGGCACGGTGCGCGTCGGCGACGAGGTCGAGGTCCTGCCCGACGGCCAGCGCACCCGCGTCGAGGGCATCGACACCTTCGACGGCGCGCTCGACGCCGCGCACGACGGGCAGAGCGTCGTGCTGCGCCTGGCCGACGACCTGGGCATCGCCCGGGGCGCGCTGCTCGCCGCGCCGGGCGCGCCCGAGCCCGTCACCGAGTTCGACGCGACGCTCGCCTGGCTGCACGAGAAGCCGCTGCGCCCCGGCGCCCGCCTGCTGCTCAAGCACGGCACGCGCACGGTGCAGGCGATCGTCGGCGCGGTGACCCACAAGCTCGACACGGACACGCTCACCGTCGACGAGGACCCCGGCGAGCTCGCCATCAACGACATGGGCCAGGTGTCGCTGACGGTCTCCGAGCCGCTGCCGCTCGACCCCTACGACGAGATCGCCGCCACCGGGTCGTTCCTGCTGATCGACACGCAGGCGGGCGACACCCTCGGCGCGGGCCTGGTCGGGCGCCCGCTCGTGGCGCAGGTGCACTGACGTGCACGTGAGCACTTCGGAGTGCCGGAGCACTCCGAAGTGCTCACGAGAGCGCTAGCTCACCTCGGTGAGCTTCCCGGTCGCGACGTCGAGCACGAACCCGCGCACCGAGCCCTTGTTCTTGACGAACGGGCTGTCGGTGATGCGCTTGATCGAGTCGCGGACGTCCGCCTCGAGGTCGGGGAACGCGTTGGCCGACCACGACGGGCGCTCGCCTGCCTCCTTCTCGAGGATCTCCGCGAACTGCTCGTCGGTGAAGGTCACCATGCCGCAGTCCGTGTGGTGGATCAGCACGATCTCCTCGGTGCCGAGCAGGTGCTGGCTGATCGCGAGGGAGCGGATCGTGTCGTCGGTGACGACGCCGCCGGCGTTGCGGATGACGTGCGAGTCGCCCTCGTGCAGGCCGAGCGCGCCGTAGGGGTTCACGCGGGCGTCCATGCAGGCGACGACGGCGGTCTTGCGGGCGGGCGGCAGGGGCAGCTCGCCGGGGAAGCTCGCGACGTAGCTCTCGTTGTTCTTCAGGTACTCGTCGGTGACGGACACGCGGGATCTCCAGAGTTCGGTGGAGGAAGGTGGGCACGACGATCCGGCCGCGCGAACGGATCAGGGCGCGTGACCACGGCCCGGGACGCTCACGCGGCCCGGCGACACCACTGGTCGAACTCCACGACGCGCCGGCTCGGCCAGAACGGCTCGAGGGCGCGGCGATCCATGCACACATCTCACCGCAGGCATCCGATCGGCCGCAACGACGGGTCGGCGGCGTACGTGAGCGTCACAGTGCGGTTGCGCTCCGTGCCGGAGATCGCCCACGATCGAGACGTGGACATCGGGGCAGTGCTGACGCGGCGCCGCCACGTCGATCTCATGCGCCTCGCGCACGCCACCTGTCGCTGACACACGCCGCCCTGCTCCGCCGTCCCTCCCGGGAGCCCGTGTGTCCACCCTCCAGAGCGGCGCGCCCCCGCGCGCCGCCTCCACCGCACCATCCGTCACGCCAGACACCCGACGTCCCACCCGTGGCGCCGCCTGGCACCGCTGGATCAGCCCGGTCGCGATCCTCGTCGTCTGGCAGCTCGCCTCGAGCTCCGGCCTGCTCGCCGAGGACGAGCTCGCCTCCCCGTGGCGCGTGCTCACCGCCGCGGTCGACGTCACCGCCAGCGGCGAGCTGCCCGAGGGCCTGGTCGTCTCGCTGCTGCGGGTGGCCGTCGGGCTCACGCTCGGGATCGGTGTCGGCGTCGCCCTCGGCCTGCTGTCGGGCCTCTCGCGCTGGGGCGCGGTGCTCGTCGACCCGCCGGTGCAGATGCTGCGCACGCTGCCGCACCTGGCGCTCGTGCCCCTGTTCATCCTGTGGTTCGGCGTCGACGAGACCCCGAAGATCCTGCTCGTCGCCCTCGGCGCGCTCTTCCCGATCTACCTCAACGTCCACGCCGGCGTCCGCGGCGTCGACCCCAGGCTGCTCGAGGCCGCCCGCGTCTCCGGGTTCGCCCGCGGCGAGCAGCTGCGTCACGTCGTCCTGCCCGGCGCGCTGCCGAGCGCCCTGACGGGCCTGCGCCTGGCGATGGGGATCGCCTGGCTCTCGATCGTCGTCGCCGAGACGGTGTCAGCCGACTCCGGCCTCGGCTATATGATCATGAACGCGCGGGAGTTCCTGCGCACCGACGTCATCGTCGTCGGCCTCGTCGTCTACGCCCTGCTCGGCCTCGGCACCGACGCCCTGGTGCGCCGCCTGGAGCGCCGGGCCCTCGCCTGGCGGGTCGGGAGCGTCGAGCCGTGAGCGCGGCGACGGTGCGCGGCCTGACCCGCGCGTTCGGCGACCGCACGGTCCTCGACGGCCTCGACCTCACCGTCGAGCCGGGAGAATTCGTCGCGCTGCTCGGCCGCAGCGGGTCGGGCAAGAGCACGCTGCTGCGCGTCCTGGCCGGGCTCGACGACGCCGGCGACGACGGCGTCGGCGGCGAGGTGGAGGTGCCCGGCTCGGTGTCGGTCGCCTTCCAGGAACCCCGGCTGCTGCCCTGGCGCAGCGTCACCGACAACGTCGCCCTCGGACTGCACCGGCCCGACGCGCGCGAGACGGCCCTGGCGACCCTCGGCGAGGTCGGGCTGACCGACCGCGCCGACGCCTGGCCGCTGACGCTGTCGGGCGGCGAGGCCCAGCGCGCCTCGCTCGCGCGTGCCCTGGTCCGCGAGCCCGACCTCCTGCTGCTCGACGAGCCGTTCGGCGCCCTCGACGCGCTGACCCGGATCGCCATGCACCGTCTCGTGCTCGACCTCTGGGAGCGCCACGGCCCGGCCGTCCTGCTCGTGACCCACGACGTCGACGAGGCCTTGGTGCTCGCCGACCGCGTGCTCGTGCTCGACGGCGGGCGGATCGTCGCCGACCACGCGCCGGGCCCGCGCCCCCGCGAGGACATCGGCGCCCTGCGCCACGAGGTGCTCCGCGAGCTCGGGGTGGTCGACGATGCGGCGTAGCTTCCTGCTGCTCCTGGGTCTCTTGCTCGTGCTGGGCGGCTGCTCGTCGGTGCCGCTGACACGGCCGCCGGTGCAGCCGCCCGCCGATCCCGCCGGCATCACACTGCGGGTCGGCGACCAGAAGGGCGGCTCGCAGTCGCTGCTGCGCGCGGCCGGGCTGCTCGACACCCCGTACCGCATCCAGTGGACGACGTTCACCCAGGGACCGCCGCTCATCGAGGCCGCGCGCGCCGGCGCGATCGACGTCGGCCAGACGGGCAACACGCCCGCGATCTTCGCCGCGGCCGCGCGGGCCCGGGTGCAGCTGATCTCGGCGTCGCAGGGCAACGTCGTCAGCGACGCGATCCTCGTCCCGCCCGGGTCCCCGATCCGCAGCGTCGCCGACCTGCGCGGCAAGCGCATCGCGGTCGGCAAGGGCACCTCGGCGCACGGCCAGCTGCTGTCGACACTGCGCGCCGCCGGGCTGACGCTCGACGACGTCGACCTCACCTACCTGCAGCCCGCTGACGGGTACGCCGCATTCCGGCAGGGCCGGGTCGACGCGTGGGCGATCTGGGACCCGTACACCGCGCAGGCGCAGCTCGAGACCGGTGCGCGCGTGCTGGCCGACGGCGAGGGCACGGCCAACGGCTACTCGTTCCTCGTCGCGAGCAACGCCGCCCTCGCCGATCCCGTCCACCAGGCGGCGCTCGCGGACTTCACCGATCGGCTCCGCCGGGCGATGGTCTTCTCTGACCAGCACCGGGAGGAACGCGCGCGGGCCTGGGCCCAGGAGACCCGGCTCCCGCTGCGTGTCACCGAGCTCGCCGCGTCGCGGGGCCCCGACCTGCCCGTGGCCCTGGACGACCGCCTGGTGCGCTCCCAGCAGGAGCTCGCCGACGCCTTCACCGAGGCCGGCGTCATCCCCGGCCGTGTCCGCTTCGCCGACATCGTCGACCGCCGTTTCGAGGACCGCTCGTGATCATCCCGCACTGGTTCCTGCCCACCTCCGGCGACGCCCGGACGATCGTCGCCCGGCGGCACGCCGACCGCGGCGAGGCCGGGGACGCGGCGCGGCCGCCGGACGTCGACTACCTCGCCGAGGTGGCCCACGCCGCCGAACGGCTGGGCTTCCACGGGGTGCTCACGCCGACCGGGACCTTCTGCGAGGACGCCTGGCTGACGACGGCGGCGCTGATCCGGGAGACGCGCACCCTGAAGTTCCTGGTCGCCTTCCGGCCGGGGCTCATCTCCCCCACGCTCGCCGCGCAGCAGGCGAGCACGTTCCAGCGGATCTCGGGCGGGCGGGCGCTGCTCAACATCGTCACCGGCGGCGACGAGGTCGAGCAGCGCCGCTTCGGCGACTGGGCCGCCCACGACACCCGCTACGCGCGCACCGACGAGTTCCTCTCCGTGCTGCGCGGCGCCTGGGGCGCGGAGCCCGCCGACTTCGCCGGCGAGCACTACGAGGTCGTGGGCGCCTCGACCTACGCGCCGCCGGACCCCGTCCCGCCGATCTACTTCGGCGGTTCGTCGGACGCCGCCCTGCCCGTCGCCGCCCGGCACGCCGACGTCTACCTGACGTGGGGCGAGCCGCCGCACCTGGTCAGCGAGAAGATCGAGCGGGTGCGCAAGCTCGCCGCCGAGCACGACCGCGAGCCGCGGTTCGGCATCCGCCTGCACGTCGTCACGCGCGACACCGCCGAGGCGGCCTGGGCCGAGGCGCAGCGGATGCTCGACGCGCTGGACCCCGCCGAGATCGAGCGGGCGCAGGCGGCGCTCGCGACCAGCCAGTCGGTCGGCCAGCAGCGGATGCGCGCCCTGCACGGCGGCTCGACCGACGACCTCGAGATCAGCCCGAACCTCTGGGCCGGGATCGGGCTCGTGCGCGGTGGTGCGGGGACGGCCCTGGTCGGCAGCCACCGCGAGGTCGCCGACCGGATCGAGGAGTACCACGCGCTGGGGATCGACGAGTTCGTGCTCTCCGGCTATCCGCACCTCGAGGAGGCCTACCGCGTCGGCGAGGGCGTCCTGCCCGAGCTCGCCCGGCGGGGTGCGCTGGCGCGCACGTGAGCACTTCGGCGTGCTGGAGCACGCGAAACTGCTCACGTGCGCGCAGCGCACCCGGGGTAGCCGGGGACGATCGCGCCGAGCACCGCAGGAGGTCCGCATGGTCGAGTTCATCGGGATGATCGGGACGCAGCACGTGTCGGAGATCCACCCGGCGTCCGGCCCGACGATCGACCCCGACGTCGTCCGCCGCTTCGTCCGCGCCCACGACGAGGGCGGGTTCGACAAGGTGCTGGTCGGCGCCAGCGCCTCGACCGCCGACGGGCTGCAGGTCGCGGCGTTCGGTGCCGCGCACTCCGAGCAGCTCGGCTTCCTCGTGGCCCACCGCCCGGGCTTCATGGCCCCGACGATGGCCGCGCGGGCGTTCGCGACGCTCGACCAGTTCTCCGGCGGACGCGTCGCCCTGCACACGATCTCGGGCGGCAGCGACGCCGACCAGGCCCGCGACGGCGACCACCTCGACAAGGAGAGCCGCTACCGGCGCACCGACGAGTACCTCGACGTCGTCACCCGCACCTGGACCGCGACCGAGCCCTTCGACCACCACGGCGAGTTCTACGACGTCCGCGACGTCCACGCGACGGCGCGCCCGCTGCAGCAGCCCCGCATCCCGGTGTACTTCGGCGGCTCGTCCGCGGACGCGTACCGGGTGGGCGGGAAGCACGCCGACGTGTTCGCGCTGTGGGGCGAGCCGTTGCCCGAGACCGCCGAGCAGATCGCGTCGGTGCACGCCGCCGCCCACGCCGCCGGCCGCGAGACCCTCCCGCGCATCAGCGTCTCCTTCCGCCCGATCCTCGGGGCCACCGAGGAGCAGGCATGGGAGCGTGCGCACACGATCCTCGAGAAGATCACCGAGGCGGGTGGCGGCGCGGGCTCGTTCACCGGGCGGATGGCCCACCGCCGCGGTCACCAGCCGCCGACGAACACCGGCTCCCAGCGCCTGCTCGCGGCGGCCGAGCGCGGCGAGCTGCACGACCGCTGCCTGTGGACGCCGACCGCGGCCGCCACCAGCGCGGCCGGGAACTCGACGGCGCTGGTGGGCACGCCGGAGACGGTCGCGGCGGCGCTGCTCGACTACCACGACATCGGCGTCACGACGTTCCTCATCCGCGGCTACGACCCTCTCGACGACGCCGTCGCCTACGGGCGCGACCTGCTGCCGCTCGTGCACGCGGAGGTGGCCCGGCGGACGCCGGTGGGGGCGCCGGCGTGAACCCGCCCGAGGTCACGGCCCTGCTCGCGGACATCGCGGCGGGCGCCGCCGAGCGCGAACGGCGCGACGAGAGCCCGTTCGACCAGGTCGCGGCCGTCGCGAAGGCCGGTCTCGGCGCGCTGTCGCTGCCCGTCGACGAGGGCGGGGCCGGCTCGTCGGTGCGCGAGCTGCTCGCCTTCGTGATCGACCTCGCCGAGGCCGACCCGATCGTCGCCCACGTCCTGCGCACCCACTACAGCCAGGTGCTCGGCTTCCTGCGCCTGCCCGATCCGGACGTGCGACGCCGCTGGCTCGACGAGGTGCGCGCCGGGACGGTGTTCGGCAACGCGATCTCGGAGACCGGGCCCTCGGCGGCCGGGGGTCACGAGTTCGACACCCGCCTCGACGAGGTCGACGGCCGGCTCGTCCTGAACGGCACGAAGTACTACAGCACCGGCACGCTCTACGCGGACTGGATCGCGGTCGCCGCCCGGGTCGAGGGCGACCGGGTGGCGACCGTGATGGTCCGCGCCGACCGCACGGGCGTGTCCGTCGTCGACGACTGGGACGGCATGGGGCAGAGCCGCACCGGTACCGGCACGACCTCGTTCACCGACGTCGCGGTCGAGCCCGCGGACGTCCTCGCGGTGCGCCCGCGCCTCCAGCCGCGCCCGCCGGGCGACGTCCCGTTCCTGCAGCTCTACCTGCACGCGCTCGTCGCCGGGATCCTGCGCTCGGTGGTCACCGACGCGGCCGAGGTCGTCCGGACCCGGAGCCGCACGTTCGAGCACGCCGCCGCACCGCGGGCCGTCGACGACCCGATCCTGCACCAGAAGGTGGGCGAGCTGGCCGCGACCGCGTGGGTGGCCGAGTCGGCGGTGCTCGCCGCGGCCGAGGCGATCGACAAGGTCCTGACCGACCCGAGCGAGGAGAACGCCCTGGCGGCGACGCTCGCCCACACGTCGGTGAAGGTCCACCTCGACCGCGTCGCGCTCGAGGCGGCGACGGCGCTGTTCGACGTCGGCGGCGCGTCCGCGTCCAGCCGCGCGCGGAACCTCGACCGCCACTGGCGCAACCTGCGCACGATCACCCTGCACAATCCCGCGGCCTACAAGGCGAGCGCGCTCGGGCGCCGCCTCGTCACCGGCGAGGCGCTGCCGACCAACGGCTACTTCTGAGGCGCGGCTCCGCCGCATGTGAGCACTTCGGAGTGCTGCAGCACTCCGAACTGCTCACGTGCGCGGGGGGCGCCCGCTCACTTGTCGCCGACCTTCGCCACGGTCAGCAGGACGACGGCGTCCTCCACGGCCTCGAGGCGGTGCCGGGCGTCGGGGACGACGAGCAGGTCGCCGCGGCGCCCGTCCCACGCGTCCTTCTCCGAGACGAGCCGCACGCGCCCGTGCAGCACGACGAGGCTGGCCTCCCCCGGGTTCTCGTGCTCCCCGAGCTCCCGGCCGCCGGTCAGCGCGATCACGGTCTGGCGCATGACGTTGGCGTGCCCGCCGACGACCGTGTGGGCGGCACGGCCCGCGGAACTGCTGCGCGCGGCGGCGAGCTGCTGGCGGGACATGGCGTCGAGGGAGAGCTTGAGCATGGTCGTCCTCGTCCGTGCGCGCGGTGGTGGGCGTCCATCGTCCCGCTGCTCCCCCGTGTGAGCGAGATTCCCGAATTCCGCTCCCGTGCTCCGGTCCGCGGCGCCCCGGCCACGGGGGGGACAGCGCCTAGGGTGGTGGACGAGTCGATCACCCCGCTGGGAGGCACCGTGTCCGACCCGATCGATCTGCTCGAGGGGCTGCGCACCACCCCGGCCCGGCGGTACCTCGCGGAGACACCGATCCCGGACGAGGTCCTGTGGGAGCTGCTCGACACCGCGATCCGCGGCCCGTCCGGCGGCAACCGGCAGACCTGGGGCTGGGTGGTGGTCACCGACCCGGCGGTGAAGGCGCAGATCGCCGAGCACTACCGCCAGGGCTGGGAGCAGATCTACGGGGTGCGCCGCGAGGAGCTGCTCGACCCGACCCGAGACGGCGGCGCGGACGGCTTGAGCCCCGCGTCCTTCCGCGCCGCCGACCACCTCGCGTACCACCTGGCCGAGGCCCCGGTGTTCGTCGTGCCGGTGCTGCACGGCGCCGCGGACTCGACCGACAAGCGGCTCGGCGGGTCGATCTACGGCGCGGTGCAGCAGCTGCTGCTCGCCGCCCGGGCGTACGGCATCGGCGGCGTGCTGACCTCGCTGCACCTCATCACCGGCGAACGGGAGATCGACACGCTGCTCGGGCTGCCGGACGACGTGGCGACGATGGGCCTCGTGCCGCTGGGCTATCCCGTGCGCGGACGCTGGTCGACGCCGCGCCGGCAGCCCGTCGAGCAGGTCGTGCACTGGGAGCGCTGGGGCCAGGTCCGCGCCCGCCCGTAGCCGGTCGGCGCGCCGTCGACCGTCCTCCCGGAGCCCCGACGCTAGGACCCCGCGGTGGACGTCGCCGCCGACTCCGTCGGTTCCCGGACCCCGGAGCGCACCGCGACCGGGAAGACCGCCAGCGCCCAGACCGCGACCACGAGCGTGTCCCACGGCGCCGGGATCAGATCGGCACCGTCGAAGCTCCCGAGCCCGGAGAGCAGGGTCAGCACGAGCAGGTGGACGACGAGCCACGCCCCGCGGCGCAGCTCGCCGACGAGCGAGCCGATGCGGTCGCTGCGCCAGAGGACCACGAACAGCGGCACGCCGAGCAGGGTCAGCGGCAGGGCGAGGCGGAGGTCCTCGAAGCCCGACCAGTAGATGAACAGCGTGGCGAGCACGAAGGAGATCGGGGCGATCCAGCGCAACCCCGGCACCCATCCCGAGAGCCGGTCGGGCTCGCGGCGGCGGAACACCTCGGCGGCGACGGCCGCGGCGAGGTAGAGCAGCAGGTAGAGCGTGCCCATCACCGAGACGATGTCCTGCCAGCCCCGGAACGGGAGCAGGAAGACCACGATCACCGCGAGGTTCAGCAGCAGCGCCCGCCGCGGCACGCCCGATCCCTCGTGGACCCGCATCAGCGCCCGCGGCAGCAGCCGGTTCTTCGCCAGCGCGTAGGTGTGCCGGGAGTTCACGGCGACGCCGACGTAGGCCGATCCGCAGGGTGAGACGACGGCGTCGGCGTAGAGCAGCGCTGCCAGAAAACCGAGGTTCAGGGCGACGGCGAGCTCGCCGAACGGGGACTCGAAGTTCACGCCCTGCCAGCCGTCGACGAGCGCCGCGTCGGGGACCGCGCCGATGAACGCGAGCTGCAGGCCGAGGTAGAGCAGGACGGCGGCGGCGATGCTGCCCAGGACCGCGAGCGGGATCGTGCGCCGCGGGTTGCGGGCCTCGCCCGAGAAGTCGACCGGTGCCTGGAAGCCGTTGACGGAGTAGACGATGCCGCCGCCGGCGAGCGCCGAGAGCACGGCGCCGTAGCCGTAGGGCGCGAAGCCGCCGTGGTCGGTGAGGTGCGCGGTGTCGAACCCGGACGCGATCAGCAGCACGACGGTCAGCACCGGGATGACGACCTTGACCACGGTGACCGCGGTGTTGAGCGTGCCGAAGAGCCGCACCCCGAACCAGTTCAGCGCGGTCAGCACGATCGAGAGCAGCAGCGCGGCGACGACGCCCCACCCGGTCAGGGCGTCATCGGCGTAGAGCCACGGCAGGTAGTAGCCGGCGTACTGCACGATGGCGGTGAGCTCGGCGCTCGTCGCCCCGACCGCGAGCAGCACCGAGACGCCGATGACCGTGCCGGTCAGCCGACCGCTCGCGTAGAGCGGCCAGCGCACGGTGCCGCCGCCCTCGGGCCGCGTCGCACCGAGCTCGACCATCACCAGCGCCACGAGCGCGCACAGGATCCCGGCCGCGATCCAGGACAGCAGCGCCGCCGGCCCGGCGATCTGCGCGGCTTACATCGCGGCGAACAGCCAACCCGAGCCGACGATGTTCGAGAAGCCGATCGCGGTCAGCCCGCCGACCCCGAGCGTGCGGCGCAACCGCCCCTCCTCGGCCCCGACCTCGGCGTCGGCCTGCCCCACCTCTGCGGTCACCGCGCCACCCGATCACGGGTGCGGCTCCGCCGCACGTGAGCACTTCGGAGTGCCAGAGCACCCGAAAGTGCTCACATGCGCCGGAGGCGCACCGGCGGAATGGGCACGAGCGCGGGGCGGTTGACCGGGAGGTGGCACCCGCAGCAACGGGACCGCTCGACGAGCCGGTCCGCGCCTCCCTCCTGGGCCCGCACGCGCACCTCGCGCAGGGGCGCGGGGACGCGCTGCGCTACGACCCCGACGTCGCCCCGTTCCTCGCCGAGCCGCGCAGCGCCGCCGAGTGGGACGACGTCGCCGCGCTGGTCGGGCCCGGCGGGACCACCGTCGTCCCCGCCTTCGGCGAGCTGACGCCGGTCGGGCTCGCGTGGGGGCGCGTCCTCCCCGGGGTCCAGATGATCGGCGACGCGGTGACCGGCCGCCCCGACCGCGACCTGGTCCGGCTCGGGGACGCCGACGTCGCGGCGATGCGCGAGCTCGTCGCCCGGACGAAGCCCGGCCCGTTCGGCCCGCGCACCCACGAGATGGGCACCTACCTCGGCGTCGTCGACGACGGTGTGCTCGTGGCCATGGCCGGTGAGCGCCTGCGCCCGCCCGGGTACACCGAGATCAGCGCCGTCTGCACCGACGCCGCGTACCGCGGCCGGGGGCTCGCGGGCCGGCTCGTGCTCGCCGTGGCCGCCGGCATCCGGGAGCGCGGCGAGGTCCCGATGCTGCACGCCGCCGCCGACAACACGAACGCCATCCGGCTCTACGAGCAGCTCGGGTTCCGGCTGCGCGCCCGGCCCGACTTCGTGGCCCTGACGGTCCCGAGCGACGTCCCGGCCGGCACGCCCGCCTGACGACAGGAGGATCATGACCGCCGCACCGACCCCCGGGCTCCACCTGGCGGTGGCCCTGGACGGCACCGGATGGCACCCCGCCTCCTGGCGCGAGCCCGGCGCCCGCGCCGACGAGCTGTTCACCGCGGGCTTCTGGCTCGACCAGGTCCGCGAAGCCGAGGCCGGGCTGCTCGACCTGGTGACGTTCGAGGACTCCTTCGCGATCGACTCCGACCGGGTCGACCGCGTCCAGGGACGCCTCGACGCCCAGCTCGCCGCGCTGCGCGTCGGCCCGGTGACCAGCCACATCGGCCTCGTGCCCACGGTCGTCACCACGCACACCGAGCCGTTCCACGTCTCCACCGAGATCGCGACGCTGGACTTCGCGACGGAGGGCCGCGCCGGGGTCCGGGTCAAGGTGTCGTCACGCGAGCCGGAGTACGCGCTCTTCGGCCGCCGCGAGTACGGCACCGAGGACCGCGAGAGCCTGTTCGACGAGGCCGCCGACCACATCGAGGTCCAGCGCCGGCTGTGGGACTCGTGGGAGGACGACGCCGAGATCCGCGACGCGGCGACCGGCCGGTTCGTCGACCGCGAGAAGCTCCACTACATCGACTTCGCCGGCGACCACTTCTCGGTGCGCGGCCCGTCGATCACCCCGCGGCCACCGCAGGGCCAGCCCGTCGTCACGGCGCTCGCGCACGTCGACGTCGCCTACCGGCTCGCCGCCCGCGGGGCCGACCTCGTCTTCGTCACGCCCGGCGGCGTGGGCCGCGACGGCCCGACCGGCGACGCCGAGGCGATCCTGCGCCAGGTGCGCGCGGAGGAGGCCGCCGTCGGTCGCACCGGGGATCCCCTGCACGTCCTCGGCGACCTGCTCGTCGTGCTCGACGACACCGCCGACGCGGCACGCGAGCGCCTCGCCCGCCTCGACGAGACCGACGGCGGCGAGCTGCGCAGCGACGCCCGCATCCTCACCGGGACCGTCGCTGACGTCGCCGACGTCCTCGAGTCGTGGCACGGCGCCGGTCTCGCCGGCGCCCGCCTGCGCCCGGCGGTCACGTCGACCGACCTGCCGCGCATCACCCGCGAGCTCGTCCCGGAGCTCCAGCGCCGGGGCCTGTTCCGCAGCGCCTACGGGGCCCACACGCTGCGCGGTCACTTCGGCCTCGCCCGCCCCGCCGACCGCTACGCCCGCGCCTGAGGAGGACGCCGTGCCGAAGCAGATCCACCTCGCCGCCCACTTCCCCGGCGTCAACAACACGACCGTCTGGAGCGACCCGGCGTCGGGCAGCCACATCGAGTTCGAGTCCTTCCGCCGCTTCGCGCAGGCCGCGGAACGGGGCAAGTTCGACTTCCTCTTCCTCGCCGAGGGCCTGCGCCTGCGCGAGCAGGGCGGGCAGATCTACGACCTCGACGTCATGGGGCGCCCGGACAACGTGGCGATCCTGCAGGCGCTCGCCTCCGTCACCAAGCGGATCGGGCTGGCCGGGACCGTCAACTCGACGTTCAACGAGCCCCTCGACGTCGCCCGCAAGCTCGCCACGCTCGACCACCTCTCCGCCGGGCGGGCCGCCTGGAACGTCGTGACGAGCTGGGACGAGTTCACCGGCGAGAACTTCCGCCGCGGGGGCTACCTGCCCAAGGACAAGCGCTACCTGCGCGCCCAGGAGATGCTCGCGACCGCCCAGGCGCTGTGGGACTCGTGGGCGCCGGGCGAGGTCCTCGCCGACGCAGCCTCCGGGCGGTTCGTGCGCGACGCGGACGCGGGGCGGTTCGCGATCCGCTCGGACCAGTTCGACATCTCCGGGCGCTTCCCGGTGCCGCGCAGCCCGCAGGGACGACCGGTGATCATCCAGGCCGGCGACTCCGAGGAGGGCCGCGAGTTCGCCGCCGCGAGCGCGGACGCGATCTTCACCCGGCACGCCGAGCTGGAGGCCGGGAAGGAGTTCTACGCCGACGTCAAGGCGCGCCTGGCGAAGTTCGGTCGCCGTCCCGAGGACCTCAAGATCCTGCCCGCCGCGACGTTCGTGCTCGGGGACACCGAGGACGAGGCCGCGGAGAACGCGCGCCAGGTGCAGTACCAGCAGGTCGGGCCGGCGACGGCGATCGCGTTCGCCGAGCAGGTGTGGAACCGCGACCTCTCCGACGTCGACCCCGACGGCCCGGTGCCGTCATTCGACCCGAAGACCGCCGACGACGTCGACTCCGGGGCCCACATCTCCAAGGGCCGCGCGAGCGTGCGGATGTACCGGGACCCGGTCGCGACCGCGAACGAGTGGCGCGAGCTCGGCGGGCGGGAGGGCCTCTCGCTGCGCGAGGTCGTCATCCGCAAGAACGGCCGGCACACCTTCGTCGGCACCCCGCAGCGCGTCGCGGACACCATCGACGAGTTCGTGCAGTCCGACGCCAGCGACGGCTTCGTCCTCGTCCCGCACATCACGCCGGGCGGGATGGACCCGTTCGTCGACCAGGTCGTCCCGCTGCTGCAGGAGAAGGGCTCGTTCCGCGCCGACTACGAGGGCACGACCCTGCGCGAGCACCTCGGTCTGCAGCCCTCCCCCACCACCGTGGCTGCGGTGAGTGTCGAGGCGTAGGCCGATCGTGCTACGTGAGCGAACTTTGGTGCCATAGCACCAAAGTTCGCTCACGTACCGGCGCTAGCGTGGGCCCCGTGCACGCGACGACCGTCATCATCGGCGCAGGTCACTCGGGCCTCGCGATGAGCCGGCGGCTGACCGAACGCTCCATCGACCACGTCGTGCTGGAGCGTGGCGAGGTGGCGAACTCCTGGCGCACCGAGCGCTGGGACTCGCTGCGGCTGCTGACGCCGACGTGGCACGTCACGCTCCCCGGCGCGACCCCGGCCGACGGGGATCCCGACGGGTTCCTCACGGTGCCGGAGCTGGTGTCGTTCCTCGACGGCTACGCCGCGACCGTCGACGCCCCCGTGCACACCGGCACCACGGTGACCCGGGTGGCGGCGACCGACACGGGGTACGAGGTCACCACCGACCGCGGCACCTGGACCTGCGACACCGTCGTGCTGGCCAGCGGCGGGAGCAACGTGGCCAACGTGCCCGCCGCCGCCGAGGGCGTGCCCGACGACGTGACGTCGATCAGCACCGCGACCTACCGCTCCCCCGACGACGTCCCCGACGGCGGCGTCCTCGTCGTCGGCGCCTCGGCCAGCGGCGTGCAGCTCGCCGACGAGCTCGCCCGCAGCGGGCGGGCGGTGACGGTCGCCGCCGGCGAGCACGTCCGCATGCCGCGGGCCTACCGCGGCCGGGACGCCTTCTGGTGGATGGAGCAGGCCGGCGTCCTCGACGAGCGCTACGACGAGGTCGACGACGTCATCCGGGCGCGGCACACGCCGTCGCCCCAGCTCATCGGCACCCCCGCGCACAGCGACATCGACCTCGGCACGCTGCAGGCGCGCGGCGTGCGGGTGGTCGGCAAGCTCGGGCGGCTGCGCGACGGCGTCGCCCAGTTCTCCGGCGGGCTGGCCAACACGGTCCGGCTCGCCGACCTCAAGCAGAACCGCCTGCTCGACCGCTTCGACGCCTGGGCGGCCGAGGACGGGCCCGGCGACCTCGACGCGCCGAGGCGGCCGGAACCGACGCCCGTCGACGCGTCACCGCGTCTCGAGATCGACCTGGCGCGCGAGGGCATCCGGACCGTGCTGTGGGCGACCGGCTACCGCGCCGACCGCTCCTGGCTCGCGCTCCCGGTGCTCGACCACAAGGGCCGCCTGCAGCACGACGGCGGTGTGGTGACGGAGGCGCCGGGCGTCTACGTGCTCGGCACGAGCCTGCTGCGCCGCCGGCGCTCGACGTACATCGGCGGCGCGGACCAGGACACCGCCGAGCTGGCCGCCCATCTCGCGGGCCACCTCGCGGGCCGGGTCCGCGCCGCCGGATGACGACGCCCGGGGTCAGCCGACGCTGACGTTCACGTTCGTCGGGTTGGACAGGGCGTCGAACACCGCGGAGCGCTTCTGCGACTGGGCGACGAGCGCGGCGATGTCCTCCTCGCTGGCGTCCGCATCGATGTCGAAGTGGACGTTGACGTCGTTGAAGCCGTTGCGGACCTCGGGGTCGCCGCCCAGGATGCCGAGCACGTTGTGGTTGCCCTCGACGGTCGCCTTGACCGAGCGCAGCTGGATGCCCCGGTTCTGCGCGACGGCGGCGACGCCCGCGGTCAGGCAGCCGGCGAGGCCCGCGAGCACCGTCTCCACGGGTGTGGGCGCGCGGTCCTCGGAGGCGAAGACCTCCGGATGGTCGCCCTCGAGGACGTAGGCCTGCTTGTGCTGCTGCGCGGCACCCAGGCCCGAGAAGTGCTCGATGGTCTGCTTCGAGTAGGTGCCGTCCTCCCACTCCGAGGTCACCTTCCACACGAACTCGGCGGCCTGGGGCGCTTCCTTCAGGGCGTCGCGCGCCTGCAGCAGGGCCTCGGTGTTGACGTTGTTGTTGACGGTCGGGGTCGCGGTCATCGCGGGCTCCAGGAGTGCTCGTTGGTCGTTGTGTCGGTCGGTACCGATCACGGTCCGATCCCCCGCCGGACGACGACGGCACGTCGCAGGGATGGCGCCAGGGCCGGGCGGGTGCGCGCTCAGCGGCCGGGCCGACAGCCCATGCCGGCGGTGCGGCACAGGTCGACGTGCCACCGCCTCACCAGCATCGTGTGACCGCGCACACAGACGTTCCTAGCGGAACCGTCGTCGCAGGCCAAGGACTTGCGGCCCACACCGGGCGGTTCGGGTGCCGGCGGTCACCGACGGCCTCGGATCACTCACGGAGGGCCGCCCGCGACCGCCTCGGATGCCACGATCGCGGGCGTGATCCGCCCGGACAAGGAACGCCCCGAGTCGCTCGGGTTCGCCACGCAGGCCGTGCACGCCGGCAACGCCGTCGACGCCGGCAGCGGGGCGATCCGGACCCCGATCGTCATGGCGAACTCGTACGCGCTGCCCGAGGACCCCGAGAACCTCTCGTGGTCGGGGTTCGACGTCCCGCTCTACACCCGCAACACCGGGGCCAACCAGCGCGCGCTGCAGGACAAGCTCGCGCTGCTCGAGCAGGGCGAGGACGCCGTCGTGCTCGCGACCGGGGTGGCGGCCCTGCACGCCGTGTTCTTCACGTTCCTGCGGACCGGCGACCACGCGGTGATCTCCGACGTCACCTACGAGGCCTCCTACCGGCTCTTCGCCGAGATCCTGCCCCGGCGCTACGGGGTGGAGGCCACGTTCGTCGACACCAGCGACCCGGAGGCCGTCCGCGCGGCGATGCGCCCGACCACGAAGCTGGTGCACACCGAGGTGATCGCGAACCCGACCACGCGGGTGTGCGACATCGCCGCGGTCGCGGAGGTCGCGCACGCCGGTGGGGCGCTGCTCTCGGTCGACTCGACCTTCACGCCGCCCCCGCTCTACCGCCCGCTGGCCGCCGGGGCGGACCTCGTCGTGCACTCGCTGACGAAGGTCATCAACGGGCACGGCGACGCGATGGGCGGGGTCGTGGTGGGCTCGCGGGAGCACGTGGACGCGATCCGGGCCGAGGCGATGGTCGACGTCGGCGGCGTCGTGTCCCCGTTCAACGCCTGGCTGATCTCCCGCGGCGCCATCACGCTGCCGCTGCGCCTGCGCCAGCACGTCGGCTCGGCGCAGCGGGTCGCGGAGTTCCTCGCCGCCCACCCGGCGGTGGCCTACGTCGCCTACCCCGGGCTGCCCGGGCACCCCCAGCACGACCTCGCGCAGCGGCAGCTCGGCGGCCGCGGGAACGGCTGGATGATGGCCTTCGCGCTCGACGGGGACGCCGCCCTGCAGAACCGCTTCGTCGCCGACCTGCGCGTCGTCACCTCGGCGGTCTCGCTCGGTCACGACGAGAGCCTGATCGTCCACGTGGGAGCGACCGGCGCCCGCGCCGCGTACTGGCCCGGGGAGTTCCGCCGCTACGGGCACCTGCGCTTCTCGGTGGGCCTCGAGGACCCCGACGACCTGATCGCCGACCTCGACGCCGCCCTGACCACGGTCCGTGCGTGATCGTGTCCGCTGCGCACTGGTCCGGTTGCGCGCGATCGGGTAGGAACGGGGACGTGAGCCTCCTGGTCTGGCGTCTGCACGTCGACCTCTGCCGGCTCGCGACGACCACGTGTCGTCGCGGCTGATCGCCCCGCCTCATCCGTCGCCCGTTCCGGCGCGCTGCCGCGCGCCCGGGCCCCCTTCCCGAAAGGTTCGATCATGGCTGTCCAGCCCAAGGAGACCGTCGTCCCGTTCGCCGTCCACGGCGAGGGCACCGGTGTCGCGCAGGAGCTCACCGCCGGCGGTCACGTCTTCACCACCGACGCCTACCCGGCGTTCGGCGGTGCCGACGAGGCCCCGAGCCCGCTGTTCTACGCCCTGGGGTCCCTGACCTCGTGCAACCAGGTCACCGCGTCGCTCGTCGCCAAGGACCTGGGCGTGCGCCTCGGCCGGTGGACCTTCGACATCCAGGGCGACCTCGACACCGCCGTGCTCGTCGGCGGCGCCGAGGGCAACGCGAACTTCGACAAGGTCGAGGTCCGCGCGACCGTCGAGACCGACGCGAGCGAGGACCAGTTCGCGACCCTCATCTCCGAGACCGAGCGCCGCTGCCCGGTGACCCAGCTCTTCCGGCGCTCGGGCCTGGAGTTCGTCAACGACTGGACCCGCGCGGAGCTGCCGGCCGCCGTCTGAGGTCCGGGGTCGTCGCAGCGAACGTCCAGTCGGCGTGCTCAGCTGGACGTTCGCTGCGGGGTCGACGCTGGCGGCCGCACGGCGGGATGGGCGACGCTGGAGGCGAGCCCCGATCCGCGAAGGAGGAGCCGTGTCCGGTCTCCCGGTCCTCGACCTGCGCCGCTTCCGGTCCGGCGACCAGGAGGCGTTCCTCGACGAGCTGCGCCGGGCCGCCCGGGACGTCGGGTTCTTCACCGTCGTCGGCCACGGCATCCCGCCGGCGCTGACGGCGCGGCTCGACGAGGAGGTCCGGGCGTTCTTCGCGCTGCCGCTCGACGAGCGCCTCGCGATCGAGAACACGAGCTCGCCGCACTTCCGCGGCTACAGCCGGGTCGGCACCGAGCGCACGGCCGGCGCCGCCGACCAGCGCGAGCAGATCGACGTGGGACCCGAACGGGAGCCGGTGAGCGGCGGGCCCCGATACCGAGGGCTCGTCGGCCCGAACCAGTGGCCGCCCACGCTGCCGGCGCTGCGCGACGCCGTGCTCGCCTGGCAGGAGGAGGCGCTGCGGGTGAGCCGGGAGATCCTGCGCGCGCTGGCCGCGTCCCTCGGACAGCCCGAGGACCACTTCGACCGCTGGTTCGACGAGGAGTCGCACCTGCACCTCAAGGTGCTGCACTACCCCGGCGGCGCCGCGACCGCGCAGGGCGTCGGGGCGCACAAGGACTACGGGTTCCTCGCCCTGCTGCACCAGGACGACGTCGGCGGCCTGGAGGTCCAGGCGCCCGGTGCCGACGCGTGGATCGGCGCCGAACCGGTCCCCGACGGCTACGTCGTCAACATCGGCGAGATGCTCGAGGTCGCGACCCGCGGCTACCTCACCGCCACCCGCCACCGCGTGGTCAGCCCGGCCGCGGGCGTCGACCGCTACTCGGTGGCGTTCTTCCTCGGCCCGCGTCTCGACGCCGTCGTCGAGCCCGTCGACCTGCCCCCGGAGCTCGCCACGGAGACCGGCGACTGGGACCCGAACGACGACCCGGACAACCCCCTGCTCGCCGCCTACGGCGAGAACGCGCTGGTCGGCTGGCTGCGCTCGCACCCGGCGGTCGCCGAGCGCTTCTGGAGCTGAGGTGCGCCTGCGGCGCATGTGAGCACTTCGGAGTGCTCGAGCACTCCGAAGTGCTCACGTGCCCGCAAGGCACCTCGTCCGCCGGTCGCGAACACCGGCGCGCGCCGCTCGCCGGGTCCCTAGCGTCCGGGCCATGACGGTGACGACGCGCGCGGTGGAGTACCCGGCCGACGGTCTGACGATGGTCGGGCACCTCGCGCTCCCGGCCGGTGCGGACCGCCGTGCCGGCGTGCTGATCGGCCCGGAGGGCACTGGGCTGAACGCGTTCCAGCGCGCCCGGGCCGACGCCCTCGCCGAGCTCGGGTACGTCGCGTTCGCCTTCGACATCCACGGCGGCCGGTGGTTCGACGACCCCCAGGAGATGCTGGCGCGCTGCCTGCCGCTGCTCGAGAGCCCCGAGCGGATGCGCGAGATCGGCGGCGCGGCGCTCGAGGTGCTGCGCGCCGAGCCGCGCACCGACCCCGCGCGCGTCGCCGTGATCGGCTACGGCACCGGCGGCGCGATCGGGCTGGAGCTCGGGCGCGCCGGGATCGACCTGCGGGCCATCGCGACGGTCAACGGGCTGATCACGGGCCGGCGCGGCGAGGCGGCGGCCATCCGCTGCCCGGTGTGGGCCGGGGTCGGCTCGGAGGACCCGATCCAGCCGCCCGCGCAGCGCGACGCGTTCGCCGCCGAGATGCAAGAGGCCGGCGTCGACTGGCGTCTCGTGGTCTACGGCGGCGCGCTCCACGCGTTCCACCACCCGCCGACGAACGCGGACGGCACCGTCAACGCCGAGGGCGAGTACGGCCACACCCTGCTCCCCGGGGTCGGGTACGACGCTCGGCACGCGCAGCGGGCCTGGGACGACGTCGTCGCGCTACTCGCCGAGGAGCTGGCGCCGGTGTGACGCCCCGCGGTGCTCGGCGGGCAGGCGGTCGCCCTCGCCGAACAGCTTCTGGCGCAGCGTCCCCGGCGCGTACCCGGTGGGGTAGACGCCGCGGCGCTGGAGCTCCGGGACGAGGTGCTCGACGACGTCGGCGAACGTCCCCGGGGTGATCGCGTAGGGCAGGTTGAACCCGTCGACGTCGGTCTCCTCGACCCACGCCTGCAGCTCGTCGGCCACCTCCGCCGGCGACCCGACGACGCGCGGGCCCATCCCGCCGATCCCGCCCCACCGCGCGATGTCGCGGACCGTCCACTCCTTGCCGCTCGGATCGGCCTGCTGGAACGACGCGACGGCGCTCTGGATGGCGTTGGACTCGACGTCACCGATGGGGTCGTCGAGGTCGTAGCGCGAGAGGTCGACGCCCATCCAGCCGGACATGAACACCAGGGCGCCCTCGTCGCTGGCGTAGGCCAGCTGCTCGGCGTGCTTGGCGTGCGCGGCCTCCGACGTCTCGTCGGTGATCACCGTGAGCATCGTGTAGATCTTCGCGCTGTACGGGTCGCGGCCGGCCTCGGTGAGCGCCTTGCGGATGTCCGCGACGGTCTGCGCCAGCACCTCCTTGGTCGGCGCGCCGGTGAAGATCGCCTCGGCGTTCTCGGCCGCGAAGCGCTGACCCCGTGGCGACGCGCCCGCCTGGTAGATCACCGGCGTGCGCTGGGGCGACGGCTCGGAGAGGTGCACGCCGTCGACGTCGAAGTACCGCCCGTGGTGGTCGATCGCGTGGACCTTGTCCGGGTCGGTGAACACCCCGCGCTCCGCGTCGCGGACCACCGCGTCATCCTCCCAGGAACCCTCCCACAGCTGGTAGAGCACCTCGAGGTACTCGTCGGCGTGGTCGTAGCGCTGGTCGTGGGGCAGCTGGTCGGCCTCCCCCATCGCGCGCGCGGCGGCCGGCAGGTACCCCGTGACCACGTTCCACCCGAACCGTCCCTCGGTGAGGTGATCGAGGGTCGAGACGCGGCGCGCGAAGGGGTACGGGTGCTCGAACCCGGTGGCAGCGGTGACGCCGAAGCCGAGGTGCTCGGTCACCGCGGCCATCGCCGAGATCAGCATCATCGGGTCGTTGACGGGGATCTGCGCGCCCTGGCGGATCGCGGCGGTGGCGTCGGCGCCGTACACGTCGTAGGTGCCGAGGACGTCGGCGATGAAGACGCCGTCGAAGACGCCTCGCTCGAGCAGCTGCGCGAGGTCGGTCCAGTAGCTCAGGCGCTTGTAGTCGGCCGACCGGTCGTCGGGGTGGCGCCACAGACCGGGTGACTGGTGGGCGACGCAGTTCATGTCGAAGGCGTTGAAGCGGATGCGGCGGGGCACGGCTCTGCTCCTCGGGGCGGGCGGTCAGGGACGGCGGGTCCCCGGACAGACCGCGGAGCAGGTGCGGCACAGGTCGACGTGCGCGCGCGTCACCAACATCGGCATCGTCGTCGAGCCGACCACCCCGGCGCTGCGGCCGCAACGCGATCTCGGTCTCGTCGCGGGCGATTGACCCGGCTCCGGCGCCGGAGGAGCGTGGGAGTCGTGGTGCTCCTGGTGTCACGCCGGCACGTCGACCTCGGTCGCGTGTCCTCGGCGCTCTGAGTCGGGTCCCCGGACCCGACCCGCCTCCCAGGAAAGCGAGCCACCCCGTGCCCGTCGAGTTCCTCGGCATCGCCGCGACCAACGACGGTTCCGAGATCACCCCACGCTCCGGTCCCGCCTTCGACCCCGACTACACGCTGCGCCTCGCCCGCGCCCACCGCGACAACGGCTGGGACCGCGTGCTGACGGCGTACTCGTCGGGCAGCCCCGACCCCGCCCAGGCCGCGACGTACATCCTCGACCACGTCGACGACCTGCAGCTGCTCGTGGCCCACCGCCCGAACCTGTCGATCCCCACGTTCGCGGCGAAGACGTTCGCGACGATGGACCTCATCGGCGGGGGCCGGGTGACGGTGCACGTCATCACGGGCGGCAACCAGCACGAGCAGGCCCGCGAGGGCGACCGGCTGTCGAAGGACGACCGCTACGGGCGCACCCGGGAATACATGCAGATCCTCAAGCGGGCCTGGACCGAGACCGCGCCCTGGGACTTCGCCGGCGAGCACTACGGGTTCGAGGACTTCGCGCTCGACGTGCGTCCCGCCCAGCAGCCGCGCATCGGGCTGTCGTTCGGCGGGTCGTCGGACGCGGCCTACGCGGTCGGGGGCGCCGAGGCCGACGTCTACGCGCTGTGGGGCGAGCCGCTCGCCGACACCGCCCAGCAGATCGCCACCGTGCACGCCGCGGCCCGCGCCGCCGGTCGCACCGAGATGCCACGCATCCAGGTCGCGTTCCGCCCGATCCTCGGCGCCACCGAGGAGGCGGCCTGGGAGAAGGCCTACGCCACCGTCGCCCGCATCGAGGAGCGCACCGAGGGCGGCACCCGGCCGCTGACGAACCGCCACCGGCTCACCGACCCGGAGAACGCCGGCTCCCGGCGCCTGCTCGCCGTCGCCGAGCGCGGCGAGCGCTTCGACCGGGCGCTGTGGACCGTCACCGCGAAGGCCACCGGCGGGGGCGGCAACTCCACTGCGCTCGTCGGCACGCCCGAGACCGTGGCCGCCGCCCTGCTCGACTACTGGGACCTCGGCGTCGACATCCTCTCGGCCCGCGGCTACGACCTGCTCGCCGACGCCGAGGAGTTCGGGCGCGAGGTGATCCCGCTCGTGCGTGCCGGCGTCGCCCAGCGCGAGGCCGAGGGTCGCGCACGCGGGATCCACACGTTGACGGCGGCCTGACACCCGGCAGGATCATGCCCGTGGCGAGGATGCGTGCCGTCGTGCTCAGCGGGCCGGGCGACCTGACCGCGCTGCAGATCAAGGACCTGATCGTCCCCGAGCCGCAGCCCGGGCAGGTGCTCATCGCGGTGAAGGCGTTCGGGGTCAACCGCTCCGAGCTGCACACGCGGCTCGGGCTCGCCGACGGCGTGACGTTCCCGCGCGTCCCCGGCATCGAGGCGGCGGGCGTCGTGGCCGACTGCCCGGGCGGCGAGTTCGTCCCGGGCCAGCAGGTGGTCACGATGATGGGCGGGATGGGCCGCACCTTCGACGGCGGCTACGCGGAGTACACCTGCGTGCCGGCCGGGCAGGTCATCGCGTTCTACAGCGACCTCGACTGGCCGACGATCGGTGCGGTGCCCGAGATGCTCCAGACGGCCCACGGCGCGCTCACCGACGGGCTCGACGTGCGGCCCGGCCAGTCCCTGCTCGTGCGCGGTGGGACGTCGTCGGTGGGGATGGCGGCCGCGGTCCTGGCGAAGTCGCGGGGGCTCACCGTGCTCGCGACGACGCGCACCGCGGCGAAGGCCGAGAAGCTGCGCGCGCTCGGCGTCGACCACGTGCTGGTCGACGACGGGGACGTGGCCCGGCAGGTGCGCGACGTGCTCGGCGACGGCGTCGACACCGCACTCGAGCTCGTCGGCACCCCGACGCTGCCCGACACCCTGCGTGCCACGCGGCGCCACGGCGTCGTGTGCTTCACCGGGATGCTGTCGAACGAGTGGACGGTGCCGGACTTCTACCCGATCGACTACCTGCCCCGCGGGGTGCGGCTCACCGCCTACGGCGGGGAGGCCAGCGACCTCCCCGCCGCGGTGCTGCAGCAGTTCCTCGACGACGTCGCGAGCGGCCGCGCCACCGTCCCGCTCGGTCAGGTGTTCCCGATCGAACGGATCCGCGACGCCCACTCGATCATGGAGGGTGACCGGGCGACGGGGAAGATCGTCATCCTCCCCCGCCCCCTGCGCTGGCGCCCGCACGCCGCCCGGACGTGAGCCTCAGCTGTACCAGGTCGGCTCGGGCAGCTCGTCGACGAGGACGAAGCGCCCGACCTCCCGGCGCTTGTAGGCCACCGGGTCGTGCAGCGTGTGCGTGCGCACGTTGCGCCAGAACCGGTCGAAGCGCAGGGACGCCGCCGTCGAGCGCGCCCCGGTGACCTCGAAGATCCCGCCCGTGATCTCCAGGGCGACCTCGGTAGCACGCGCCTTGACCGCCGCGACCCGGACCTCGTGCTCGCCCCGGGCCCGCTCGGTGACCGCGTCCGGGTCCCGATGGATCACCAGCCCCTCCTGCGCCACCGCGTCCGCCAGCGCCTCGACGGCCCACAGCTTGGCGGTGAAGTCGCCGTAGGTGTCGATCACGTACGGCTCGTCGACCGCGTGGGACTGCCCGCCGTGCAGCCACGGCCGGGTCGTCGTGCGCGTGTAGTCGGCCGCCTCGTCGAGCGCCCCGCGGGCGATGCCGAGGTAGAAGGCGACGAACACGAGCTGGATCACCGGCACGTTCAGCGTGTTGTAGACGCGCGGCGTGAACACCTTGTCGCGGAACCCGGCCGCCGCCTCCCACGGCACCCGCACGCCGTCGAGCGAGACGCTGCCCGACTCGGTGAGGCGCTGGCCGATGTTGTCCCAGTCGTCGTGGAACGTGATCGCCGGCTGGTCGGACGGGACGATCGCGAACACGTGGGTGTCGGTGCCCTCGACCACCCCTTCGAGCACGGTCACGTCGGAGACCTTGCTGCCGGTCGAGAACGACTTGCGACCGGAGTAGACGATCTCGTCGCCCTCGTCGCGGATGACGACGTCGGCGTCGCGCGGGTTCACCGCGCCGCCGAAGAACCACCGCTGCCGCGTGGCCTCGGCCTCGACCTGGGCGATCTGCTCCGGCGTGCCGACCAGCCGCGCCGCCCAGAACCACAGCAGGTGGTAACCGAGGAGCTGGCCGATCGAGCCGTCGCCGGCGGCCACCTCCCGGATGACGCGGTACGCGGTCGGCCACTCCTGGCCGCCCCCGCCGTGCTCGGTGGGTCCGAGCAGGGTGACGAGCCCGGAGTCCTTGAGCAGGGCGACCTCGGTGTAGGGCGTCGCCCCCGCCGCGTCGCGCTCGGCGGCGTCGGCGGCGAGGAGCCCGCGCACGAGGCGGGCGCGCTCGAGCCACTCCTCCTCGGTGCGCGGGGTGGGCAGGGTGGCGAAGTCGGGGTTGCGGGTGAGCGTGCTGGTCACGGGTTCTCCTCGATCAGGAACGGGTCAGGTCGGCGAGGAGTCCGACATCGCTGGGCGCCCGTCCGGGCGTGGTCGAGGTGCCGGCGCCGCACGAGCGGCACCAGCCGGGACGGCGGGCTCACCGCCGCGGCGGCAGCGGGTGGCGGTGCAGGTCGTCGCGCAGGCGCGCGAGGGCCGTGGCGACCTCGGCGGCGATGCGCTCGGCGTCACGGTCCCAGTGCTCGGTGCCGGCGCCGTCGCGGTTCACCTCACGACGGACCAGCGAGTCCAGGTCGGTGAGGAGCTCGGCGACGGCGGCGCCGCGGGGACTGAAACGTGGGATGACGGTGGCCATGCGGGATTCCTCCGGTGGACCTCGCCCGGGACGGTGGCCGCGGCCGGCGAGGAGGTGTGGACGAGGGCGAGCAGCGGCGACAGACGACACAGGTCGTCGAGGGCCCGCTGCACGCGCTGCGCGAGGGTCATGTCGTGCTCCGGACGAGCGTGAGGACGGCCCCGGGACGCGCCCGGGCGGGCTCAGCAGGTCAGGGACGACAGGTCGCGGCGGAGGTCCGGCACAGATCGACGTGACGGCGCCAGGCGTGCCACACGGTGGAGGGCGCCTGGGTCACGATCACGGACGCTACGCACCCGGGCGGGCCCGACGCCACCACCGGGCGGGCGATCCGGCCCGTGTCACAGTGGCCGCCATGGACTCGGACCCCGGCGAACTGGTGCACCTCGAGATCGCGGGAGGCACCGCCACGATCACGCTCGACTCGCCGCGCAACCGCAACGCGCTCTCGGCCCAGCTGCGCCGGGAGCTCGCGGCCCACCTCGACGCCGCGATCCTCGACGACACCGCCCGTGTCATCGTCCTCACCCACACCGGCCCGGTCTTCTGCTCCGGGATGGACCTGCGCGAGTCGCGCGGTGCCGGTTCCTCCGAGCAGGGCGTCAACGAGTTCCCCGCGATCCTCGCCGCGCTGTGGGAGTCCGACACTCCCGTCGTCGCCCGGCTCGCCGGGCCGGCGCGGGCCGGTGGCGTCGGCCTGGTCTCCGCGTGCGACATCGCCGTGGCCGCCCGGGAGGCGACGTTCGCGTTCAGCGAGGTCCGCATCGGCGTCGTGCCCGCCGTGATCTCCTCGACCGTGCTCCCCCGCCTGCTCCCCCGCGCCGCCCACGAGCTGATGCTCACCGGCGAGACCTTCGACGCCGACCGGGCCGCCGCCGTGGGGCTGATCAACAGCGCGGTCGACGCCGACGGGCTCGACGCCGAGGTCGAGCGCTACACCGCGATGCTCGCCCGCGGCGGCCCGAACGCCCTCGCCGCCACGAAGGCGATGCTGCGCCGCGACCGCGGCGAGCACCTGCAGCAGGACCTCGAGGCGATGACCGCGCTGTCCTCGGAGTTCTTCGCCTCCGAGGAGGGTCAGGAGGGCATGGCGGCGTTCGCCGAGAAGCGCGCGCCGTCCTGGGTACCGGGTGCCTGAACATCGTTCCGGACGTGATGTCATCGTGATGCCCCTACGCCTCTCGGCGGTACCGATGCCGCCGCTCACTGGGAGGCGCTCGCTCGGGGGGAGCACACGATGCATCGGTCACGGGGTGGGGTCCGCACGCGACTGGGGCTGGCGCTGGTCCTCGCCGGTCTGCTCGCCGGCCTGCTGACCCCGGCGGCGCTCGCCGCCCCCGCGGACGCCGCCGGGCTCCGGGCCGCGCCCGTCGTGCCCGTCGACACCTCCGCGGGCTACCTGGTCTACGACCGCACGACGCGCCGCATCGTGGCGCAGTCGGCGGCGACGACGCGGTTCCGCTCCGCGTCGCTGGTCAAGCTGCTCATCGCGCTGGACTACCTGCAGGGCCGGACGAGCGTGTCCACCGCCGACCGTGCGCTGCTGACGTCGATGCTGCGCTCGAGCGACGACGACGCGGCGAGCACCCTGTGGGTTCGCCGCGGCTACGAGCAGGTCGTCGTGCGCATGGTGCGCCTGATCGGGCTCGTCAACACCGCCCCGCCGACCGACCGGCGGTACTGGGGCTACACCGCGATCAGCGCCGCGGACGTCGCGCGGGTCTACAACTTCCTCCTCGACCGCACCACGGCGTTCCAGCGCGACCTGATCGTCGGCAACCTCGAGCGCTCGACGCAGTGCGCCGCGGACGGGTTCGACCAGTCCTTCGGCATCCCGCGCGCCGTCACGGGCACGCGCGCGGTCAAGCAGGGCTGGTCGGGCTACGGGTCGGCGCCCGCGCGCCCGTGCGTCGAGGGTCAGGTCAACACCCCGCCCGACGCCGCCTCCGGCCAGGCGGCCGAGGAGGCGCCGCAGGTCGTGGCCGACAGCCGCCCGGCCACGCTCGCCACGCCGGCCCTCGACCTCAGCCGGCGCGCCCTGCACACCAGCGGGCTCGTCGACGGCCGGCGGCGCGTGATCGTGGTACTGACCCTGAGCCCGAAGACGAAGAGCTACGAGGCCCAGTCGTCGACGGTCACCGGCATCACCCGCACGCTGCACGACGAGGCCGTGGCGGCCGCGCGGTAGGGCTGCGGTCGGGCTTCAGAGCACGTTCACGAGGAGCACGATCAGCAGGAGCGCCACGAGGGTCGCCGTGACCCACAGCCGCGCCACGCGGCGGTCCATCAGGTGCTCGCGTCGGCGCGGGGCTGGTCCGGCTGCTGGTCACGCTGCTGCGCCCGGCGCTCGGCCGCCTCGAGACGGGCCGCCACGGAGCGCTCCACCACGGTGTCGATGACCGCGGCGAGGCCCCAGCACACCGGGCCGACGACGGCCACGACCAGGACGACCTGGAACGTGAAGTCGAGCTGGGTCAGCCAGAGCTCGATCCCGTCCCACCAGGTCGCGACGGCGTGCAGCACGCCTCGGAACGGTACGCGCGCAGGTGTGTGGTCGGTCAGCGGGTCAGGAAGTCCTCGAGGATCGGCGCGACGATCCCGACACGGGCGAAGACCTCGGTGTGCTGGGTCCGCGGCAGCACGGCCAGGGCGGCGTCCGGGATCGCCTCGGCCATCGCCGCGGCGTGGTCGACGCGGACGAAGTCGTGGTCGCCGATCATCACGAGGGTGGGCGCGGTGACCGTGGCGAGCTGCGCGGGCGTCCAGTTCTCCTCGGCGCCGACGGTGTGCTGCAGCTTGGCGTTGACGGCCTCGAACGTGCTGAGCCCGTAGCGCTCGTACTCGCCGACCATGGCCGCGAAGTCCTCCTCCGTGGGCAGCCGGGTCGACGTCTCCCACTGCGCCGGGTCGGTGATCTCGGTGTGGTAGCCGTCGGCGCGGGTGTGCACGGCGCCGAGTACCAGTCGGCCGACGCGGTCGGGGTGGCGCACGGCCGTCTCCAGGGCCACCAGCCCGCCCCAGCTGAAGCCGAGCACGTCGGCGCGCTCGAGACCGAGGTGGTCGAGCACGCCGACGACGTCGCCGGCCTGGTTGGCGAGGGTGATCTCGCGGTCGACGTCGGCGGTGCGGCCGTGGCCCTGCAGCTCGACCGGGATGAGGCGACGTCGCGGGGCGAGCGCCGGCATGAGGGCGCCGAAGCTGAGGTCGAGCGTCTGCATCCCGCCGTGCAGCAGGACCAACGGGGCGCCCTCGCCGTGGTCCTCGTAATAGACGTCGATGCCGGGCAGGGCCGCGTACGAGCCGTTCAGGGTGGTCATGACGGTTCCTCCGTCGCGAGTCGGGTCTGTCGTGGGCTAGGACTTCGCGGCGAGCCCCGACTCATCGGGCGTCGGTCGTGGCGTCCCGGATAGGTTGCGGGACATGTTCGCGGTCTACGCCTCCGAGCCCAACGCCGACGACCCGATCGCCTCCCTCGTGGTGGGCGAGCGGCCCGACCCCGAGGTCCCGGACGGCTGGGTACGGGTCAAGGTCGAGGCGGCGAGCCTCAACATGCACGACCTGTGGACGCTGCGCGGCGTCGGCATCAAGGAGGACCAGTTCCCCATGATCCTCGGCTGCGACGGCGCCGGGACCCTCGACGACGGCACGCCGGTCGTCCTGCACTCGCTCATGGGCGACCCGGACTGGAAGGACGACGAGACCCTCGACCCGAAGCGCAAGATGCTCACCGAGTGGGCGCAGGGCAGCTTCGCCGACTACGTCGTCGTCCCGCAGCGCAACGCGCTGCCCCGCCCCGAGGGCATGACGGCCACGGCCGGCGCCGTCATGGGCACCGCCTGGCTCACCGCCTACCGGATGCTGTTCACCAAGTCGGGGCTGCGCGGCGGGCAGACCATGCTCGTCCAGGGCGCGTCGGGCGGCGTGTCCACCGCGCTCATCCAGCTCGGGCGCGCGGCGGGCATGCAGGTGTGGGTCACCGGACGCACCGACGAGAAGCGCGAGCTGGCCCTGCGCCTGGGCGCCCACCAGGTCTTCGAGTCCAACGGCAAGCTGCCCGGCAAGGTGCAGGCGGTGTTCGAGACCGTCGGCGAGGCCACCTGGAAGCACTCGGTGCGCGCGCTGGTGCCCGGCGGCACGATCGTCTGCTCGGGGGCTACGTCCGGCAACCAGCCCCCCGCCGAGCTCGCCCAGATCTTCTTCCTGCAGAAGAACCTCGTCGGCTCGACGATGGGCACGCTCGCCGAGCTGCGTGACCTGCTCGACTTCGTCGCCGCCACGGGCATCGCCCCGGAGATCGGCCAGGAGCTGCCGATGACCGACGCGAAGAACGGCTTCCAGTCGATGCTCGACGGCGTCACCGCCGGCAAGATCGTCTTCACCCGCTGACGTATGTGAGTGAACTTCGGGGCTATAGCCCCGAAGTTCACTCACGTAGGAAGGCGAGCAGGGTCGAGGTGACGGTGTCGGCGCTGCGGACCGGGAGCCAGTGGTCGCCGCCGGGGACGGGCACGTAGGTGAACGGGCCGTCGACGAACTGCCGCGAGGCGGTCATCTGCGCCTCGACCAGCGCGACGTCGTCCTCGCCGAGCATGCCCAGCACCGGGCACGTCAGCGGCGGGAGGCCGAGCGGGGCGTCGTCGGTGAACGTGCGCGGGTCGATGTTCGCCCGGTACCAGTTCAGGCCCGCGACCAGCGCGCCCGGGCGGGACAGGTCGGCGATCTGGGTGCGCACCAGGTCGTCGTCGACGCCGGGGTGCAGCCAGCGCCGGAAGAGCGCCCAGTCGTCGGCGGGCAGGACCTCCTCGGCGATGCCGGGGAACTGGAACCAGAGCATGTACCAGGACCGGGCGCGCTGCTCGAGCCCGGCGGCGCGGAACGCCTCGGGGTGCCCGACCGCGAGCGCGGCGTAGCGGGTGACCCGGTCGCTGCGCAGCGCGAGTGCCCAGCCGAGCGCCGAGCCCCAGTCGTGCGCGGCGACCGCGGCGCGCTCGACGCCCCGCTCGGTCAGCAGCGCCAGCACGTCGTTCACCGAGTGGTGCAGCCGGTAGGACGCGACGTCGTCGGGCTTGTCGCTGTCGCCGAACCCGCGCAGGTCCGGGGCGATCACGCGGTACCCCTCCGCGACGAGGGCCTCGATCTGCGCGCGCCACAGCGTGGCGCGGTCGGGGAAGCCGTGCAGCAGCAGGACCGCCGGGCCGCTGCCGGCGTCGAGCACCGAGAGCGTGATGTCGGGCAGGGAGACGCGGACCGGCTCGGGGATCACGCCGACAATCGTCCCGCCGCCGGCGCGACCTCGGCGAGCACCGCGCGGGCCAGGGCGTCGTTGGCGCGGAAGCTCAGCGCGTTGGTGTTCGGCCGGGTGAACGCGCCGGGCAGCCGGACGTTCGTGTGCGGCCCGATCGCGAAGCGCCCGGGGTCGGGCTCGCCCTCGGCGTCGACGAGCCGGAAGTCCGTCGTGCGCACCCGCACCAGGCCGGTGTTGTGCAGCGTCACCGACGCGCCGGAGTGCGCGACCGCGGCGTCGGCGGCGTGCACGGCGGGCGCCGACCCGACGACGCGGCCGCCGTCGGCGTGCTCCTCGCGGAGGGTCTCCTCGTCGAGCAGGCCCTCGGCGTGCAGCCCGGCGAGCATCGGGTCGTCGCTGCGGCTCACGCTCGGCGACGACAGACGCGCCTCGACGAACGTCTCCGCGGTCACGGCGACGTGCTCGAGCGAGGCGCTGGTGGCCCGGAACCCGCCGTCGACGGGCTGCACCTGCAGACCGGCGCCGAGGAAGACGACGTAGCCGGCGCGCGAGAGGGCGAGCAGCTGGCGCAGGCGCGGTCCCGGCGGCCCGCTCGCGAGCGAGCTGAACAGGTTCTGCCACCACGCGAGGTCCTGGGCCCGCGAGCGCGGCGTCAGAGCCGTCGTCCCCGCGAGCTCGGCGACCTGCGCGAACACCGACAGCAGCCCCACGAACGCCCCGAGCTCGGCGGTGTAGCGGTCGTCGACGTGACGGGCGAGGTCGTCGAGGACGTACGCGCGCAGCCGTTCCTGCAGGCCGGCGAGGTCCGGCGCGGACACGTCCTCGAGCGGGCGGTCGATCCGCTCGAAGTCGAGCCGGTCGGCGGGATCGGGCACGAACCCGGCGACCAGCTCCCACATCGCCGGCGTGTACCAGTCGAGCTCGGCGTAGCGCAGGGAGAAGTCGTCCCACACGCCCCGCACACGGTCGGGGTGGCCGGCGAAGAGCTCGTGGTAGTACGCCCAGCCGACCTCCTTGGCCATCAGCGGCCACACATCGCGGCGCAGGTCGACCGACCCGCGCCGCACGAACCCGGCGATCTCGTCCGGCCCGAGGAAGCGCGGCAGCGGCGGCCGCGGTCCGCGCAGCGCGTACTCCGTCTTCGCGTGGTACGGGACGCCGCGCCCGGACCCGACGTGGACGACGGGCTCCCGGCCCGAGGCCTCGTAGTCCAGGGTGCCGTCGCCCCGGTCGGTGAACCGTCCGCCGCGGCCCTCGAAGAGCAGGACCATGAGGTCGATGAACGCGAGCCCCATCCCGCGGGCGATCACCGTCTCGCCCGCGGGGATGCGGTCGAGGTCGGAGTCGGTGGTCTGCTCCGGTGGGAAGTACCGCAGCCCGTGCTCCTCGGCGTGCGCGGCCAGGGCGGCCTCGTCGGCGGTGGGCGCGGCGTCGAGGTGGCCGGACGCGAGCACGAGCACGTCGGACGGCAGCTCCCCGCCACCCTCGAGGAGGACGGTGTCCGGCGAGCCGCGCCGCAGCCCGACCGCCCGGGTCCGGTGCCGCTGGACACGGACCTGCGGCGGGAGGTCCGCGAGGACGCGCCGCAGGACGTAGTCCAGGTAATGGCTCTGGAGCCGCCGCGTGGCGAACGTGGCGGGACCGAGGGCCCGCAGCTCCTCGCCGACCGCGCCGTCGGGGACGGCCTCACCGGGCAGCTCGCCGTCGCGGACCGCCACGGCCCACTGGTAGAGCGAGGGGCCCGGCACGATCGGCCCGTCGCACCGGACGCTGTCGTCGGTGAACATCGTGACGTCGGCGGCCATGGAGTTCATCCAGAGCAGCGCCGACTGGTCCTCGCGCCAGATCCGACCGGCACCGTCCGGGTAGGGGTCGACGAGGTGGACGTCGAGGACGTCGCCGGCGGGCACGAACTCGGGGGCGCTCGCCGCGAGGCGTTCGAGCACACCGGTCCCGCGGGGTCCGCCCCCGACGATCACCACCGAGCGTGGCATCTGTGCGTCCCTCCGCCGTCGACACTGCGCGCTCGCGAACGATTATCCCTGCTCCTCCAGGGCCAACCACGCGCGAGCGCGAGCGCTTCCCGTCCGACGGGCCCGGGTGACCGGGCCCGCACGCCGGTCAGGAGACCGCGGCGGCCCGTCGCTCGACGCTCGCGATGACGTGGTCGCCGAGCCGTGTGCCGTCGAAGGCGTCGATCTCGCGGACCCCCGTCGGGCTGGTCACGTTGATCTCGGTGAGGTAGTCGCCGATCATGTCGAGCCCGACGAAGGTCAGGCCGTGGGCGACGAGCCGGTCGGCGATGCGCGCGCAGAGCTCCTTGTCGCGCGGGGTGACGGTGTCGGCGACGGGCGCCGCGCCCGCCGCCATGTTGCAGCGGAACTCGGTGCCGGTCGCGACGCGGCGCACGACGCCGATCGGCGCGCCGTCGAGCACGATCACCCGGCGGTCGCCCTCGCTCACCTCGGCGACGTAGCGCTGCACCACCACCTGGTCGCGACCGCGTGTCGTCGCCGACTCCAGGATCGACCGCAGGTTCGGGTCCTCGGGACGCAGCAGCATGATCCCGCGGCCGGCCATGCCCTCGGTCGGCTTGACCACCGCGCGCCCCCAGGCCCGGGTCGCGTCGACGATCTCGCCGACGTCCGCGGTGACGACGGTGTCCGGGCAGAGCTCGGGGAACTGCAGGCCGAACAGGTGCTCGTTCGCGTCACGCAGTCCGGCGGGCTCGTTGACCAGCGCGGTGCGCCGGCGGTCGACGAGGTCGAGGATGAAGGTGCCGCGCAGGTAGGCCGCGTCGACCGGCGGGTCGGTCCGCACGAAGACGGCGTCGGTGTCGTCGAGGCGCCACCGCTCGGGCTCGCCCGTGGCGTACCAGTGCGGCGACACCGACCACCGACCCTCCCGCAGGACCGCCGGGCAGAGGTGCACCGGTGTGCAGACGGCGTACGCCCGCGCCTCGTGGACCGCGAGCTCGCGCATCGTCGTCACCATGACGCGGTGACCGCGCTGCTGGGCGGACTCCATCAGCGCGACGCTGGTGTCGTGCGCCGGGTTCAGCGACGCGATCGGGTCGATCACGAACACGAGCACGAGCGGGCGGTCGGGCCTCGGCTGGGACATCAACGTCCTCCGGTGACGGGAACTCGTCGCGGTGGGGATGGCGGGGTGGCAACGTCGGACCCGTGGAGAGCGCGCCCCTCATCGCTGTCACCGGGCGGCGCCGCAGCGCGGCCGGGGTGCACAGCGGACCGCCCTCCCTCGACGCGCTCGAGATCGAGGCCTACTTCGCCGGCTACGCCGACAACCTCGTGGCCGCCGGAGCCGTCCCGTTCCACGTCCCCGCGGGGGTCGCCCCGACGAGCGTGATGGAGCGCGCCGACGGGCTGGTGCTCACCGGCGGCAGCGACGTCGACCCGGCCCGGTACGGCGGGGTGCCGGACACGTCGACGTCGCCGCTCGACCCCGAGCGCGACGCCCGCGAGATCGCGCTGCTCGCCGCGGCCCGCGAGCGGGGCCGGCCGGTGCTGGCGATCTGCCGCGGCCTGCAGCTGGTGAACGTGGCGTGGGGCGGCTCGCTCCACGTCCACCTCGCCGAGCACGCACACACGCGGCGCCACGAGGTCGCGATCGAACCCGGCACCGTGCTCGCAGGCCTCTACGGCGTCACTGCGTCCGTCAACAGCGTCCACCACCAGGCCGTCGACCGGCTCGGGGCCGGCCTGACGGTCACCGCACGGGCGCCCGACGGCGTCGTCGAGGGCGTCGAGGCACCGGGACTGGTCGGTGTCCAGTGGCACCCCGAGCAGCTGGACGGCGCGCCGCAGCCCGTCTTCCGCTGGCTGGTCGACGCCGCGCGACCCCACACGTCCCACGGGTCCTCCGACCTCAGGCGGTGACCGACGCGGTCATCGTCGATCCTCCGACGCCGACGCCGTTGGGAAGAGCACCGCGCGCTGCTCGGCGGTGTACGCGAACCTTCTCGTGGCCTCGTCGCGGCGGTCCTCGATCCTCGCCGTCGCCGACGGCCGCGCCGCGATCCGCGCGGACCAGGCGGCGACCGCCGGGTAGTCGATCAGGTCGATCCCGTGGTGGCGGCTCAGCCGCGTCCACGGGAAGCAGGCGATGTCGGCGATCGAGAACTCCTCCCCCGCCAGGTACTCGCGTCCGGCGAGGCGTTCGTCGAGCACCCGGTAGACCCGCTGCGCCTCCGCCCGGAACCGGTCCTGCGCGTACGGGTCCACGTGCCCCCCGTCCGGGGCGTAGTTCAGGAAGTGCGTGGCTTGGCCGGCCCCGGGGCCCTGGTTGGCGACCTGCCAGACCGTCCAGCAGATCGCCTCCCACCGGGCACCGGGGTCGGACGGCAGCAGCCGACCGGTCTTCTCGGCGAGGTAGAGCAGGATCGCCGCGGACTCGAAGAGGGCGAGCGGCTCGCCGCCGGGCCCGTCGTCGTCGACGATCGCCGGGATCTTCCCGTTCGGGTTCACGCGCAGGAACTCCGGCGCGAACTGGTCCCCGCGCGTGATGTCGACCCACCGGACCTCGTAGGGCAGGCCGAGCTCCTCGAGCGCGATGTGGATCTTTCGCGCGTTCGGGCTGACGAAGGCGAACAGGTCGATCACGACGGGCTCAGACGTTGAAACGTTCGCGCATCCGGTCGGCGTAGGCCACCAGGTTGCTCTTGGAGCGCGCGTGGTCGCGGCCGGCCCAGTCCCACGGCGAGTCGGTGATGTGGCGGAACGTCGAGTAGATCGTCGCGTCGTACGAGGTCGGCTCGTCGCCCAGGAAGAACGGCTTGTCGCCGAGGAAGGTCGACAGGGCGTCGAGGTCCTCGGCGAGGCACGCCACGACGTCCTCGTGCGACCGCAGGCCCATGCCCTGCTTCATGTGCTGGTCGTGGATCTTCTCGCGAAACGCGAGCAGCCCGTCCTGGGCCTCCTTCGGCAGGTCGTCGAACTCGGCGCCGACCACGTACGGCGTGTAGATCTTGAACTTCTCGACGGTCGTCCAGCGCGGTTCGATCACACCCGACCAGTAGGTGTACTCCTCGACCATCCGCTGGAAGGCCAGCCCGACGGCCTTGTCGGTCTCGCTGAGATGGTCGTCGAGCTTGTCGCCGTACTTGTCCTTGACGTACTGGAGGATCCGGGTCGAGTCGTTGACCTGCCGGCCGTCCTCGCGGATGAAGGGCATCTTCGCGGTCGGCGAGTCCTGCGACAGCGTGCCCAGGTCCTGCCGGACGAACTCGAACGGCACCCCGGCCATCGTCAGGTAGTTGACGACCTTCGTGACGAACGGGCTGATGCACGGGAGGCCCCACGCCGGGCCGTATCCGTAGACGGTGATCATTTCTTCCGGTCCTCCTTCACCAGGGCAGGTAGCTGCCGTCCGCGTGCTGGAAGCGGCCGGCGGTCTCGGGGGTCAGGGCGTCGAGCACCGCGACGAGCCGGGCCGCCGCGTCCTCGGGCGCGGCGAACGCCGAGGCGTAGCGCTCCATCTCGCCGGGGTCGATGACGTCGAGCAGGTGGGTCCGCACCATCCCCGGGTGCAGGGCCTGGACCATCACGCCCCGCGGCGCGAGGTCGTGGTGCAGGTTGAGGGCGACCATGTTCGCGCCGGCCTTGGAGATCCGGTACGCGTAGTCGCCGCCGCTGGCGTTGTCGCCGAGGGAGCCGACGCGGCTGGTGAGGATGCCGACCTTCGCGCCCTCGTCCAGCAGGCCGTGGAGCGCGCGCACGACGCGCAGCGGGCCGAGGGTGTTCACCTCGAACTGGCGGCGGGCGTCGTCGAGGTCGACGGTCGCGAGCGTGTCGAGATGCATGATCCCGGCGACGTGCACGAGCAGCCCGAGCCGGGCCCCCCGCTGCTCGAGGCGCTTGGCCAGGCCGGTGACGGCCTCGTCGGAGGTCACGTCGACGTGCGGTTCGACGGTGACCCCCGCTGCGGCGAGGTCGGCACCGTCGCCGAAGCAGACGGCGACGACCTCGCCGCCCCGCTGGTGGAGGTGGCGTGCCAGGGCGTGGGCGATCCCGCGGTCGGCCCCGACGACCAGCTCGACGGTCATGCTCAGGCTCCCCGGGTGATGACGGCGTCGGCGTCCTCGTGGGGCGCGGGTGCGGGCTCGCGGTGCTCGTCGCCCACCACGCCGGCCGCCACCATCCGGTCGACCGCCGACCGGTCGAGCCCGAGCTCGGCGAGCAGCTCGTCGTTGTGCTGGCCCAGCAGTGGCGCTCCCCGCGGCGGGTCGACGGGGGTGTCGGAGAAGCGTGGTGCCGGCCGCGCCTGGCGCAGCCGCCCCGCGACGGGGTGCACGGTCTCGACGACCGTGCCCGACGCCCGGATCTGCGGGTGGTCGATGAGCTCGCAGCGCCGCAGGGCGGGTGCACAGGGCACGCCGTGGGCCGGGAGGATCTCCAGCCACTCCGCGGCCGGGCGCCGCCGCAGTACCTCCTGGATCGCGGCGAGGCGCTCGTCGACGTTCTCGTCGCGCTTGGCGGCGGTGTCGAAGCGGTCGTCGGCGAGGAGGTCCGGCCGCTCGGCCGCCGCGCAGAACGCCTTCCACTCGCCGTCCTTCATCGTCGAGACGGTGATGTAGTCGTCGGCGGTCTCGTAGATGAGGTCGATGAAGCTCGCGGCCCGCTCGGGCTCCACCGGCCGGTCCGCGAACGTGTAGGCGTTCATGTCGGTGGCCCAGAGGAACGAGACCACGGTGTCGAGCATCGAGAGCCGGATGTGCTGGCCCTCCCCGGTGCGGGCGCGGGCCACGAGCGCCGCCGAGATCGCCTGGGCGCCCGCCATCGCCGTGAGCTTGTCGGGCAGCACAGTGCGGATCAGTCGCGGCCGGGCGGTGTCCGAGCCGGCCTGCACGGTCGTCAGCCCCGAGAGCGCCTGGACGATCGGGTCGTAGACACGGCGGTCCGCGTACGGCCCGTCCTCCCCGAAGCCGCTGATCGACAGGTACACCAGCCGCGGGTTGGCCCCGCGCACGTCCTCGTAGGAGATCCCGAGCCGCTCGACCACGCCGGGCCGGAAGTTCTGGACGAGGACGTCCGCCGAGCCGACCAGGCGTCGCAGGACGTCGACGCCCTCGGGGTGCTTGAGGTTCAGGGTCAGCGAGCGCTTCGACCGGTTGACGTTGACGAACATCGACGCGAGGCCCTCGGCCTGGTTGCGCAGCGCGCGGACGTGGTCGCCCGCGCCCGGCGGCTCGACCTTGATCACGTCCGCGCCCTGGTCGCCGAGGAGGTCCGCCGCCCAGGGGCCGGAGAGCATCGCCGACAGGTCGAGCACGCGGACGCCCGCCAGAGGACCCGCCATCGTTCACCTCGCGGAGCGCCACCGGATGTGTCTGGCGTCACACACTAGCGAGGTTCTCTTAGGAGTCAATTACTTCGTGAGAAGACGATCAGCGCCCGGCGTCGGGAGGCTCCAGGGTCAGCAGCAGCTTGCGCAGGAGCTCGCGCAGGCGGTCCTGTTCCGACGCGGTGAGCGCCTCGTCGAGCACCCGGCTCTCGGAGTCCATGAGTCCGACCAGCACCGTGTCGACCAGATCGACCCCGGCCGGCGTCAGCTCGACGTCGACACGGCGGCGGTCGGCCGTGTCGACGTGCCGGGTGACGAGCCCGGCCTTCTCCAGCTTGTCGAGACGTTGGGAGACCCCGCCGGAGGTGATCAGCGCGGACCGCGTCAGCTCGCCCGCCGTCCGACGGAAGGGGGGCCCGGCCCGCCGCAGCATCGCCAGCATGTCGATGCTGCCGCGGTCGGTGCCGAACCGGTCGAGCTGCGCCTTGCGCCGGTGCTCGAGATGGCGCCCGATCCGCCAGACCCGGCTGACGACGCCGATCGAGCCGACGTCGACGTCGGGGCGCTCACGGCGCCAGTCGCGCTCGACACGGTCGACGTCGTCCGCCCCGCCGCTGCCGGTGTCGTCCGGAGGGTCGTCCGAGGGGTCGTCCGGGGTGCCGCCCCCGGCGCCGAGCTCCGCGGTGGCCACCCGATCTCCTCTCGCGGTCGGACACTCCCCCGCGCCGGGAAGGATAGCGCTGAGCTTCTTACCGCCGGGTGGAATCGGGCCGGGCGCCTCGCGTCCCGCCTCCAGCGATGTGGCGGGCGAGGTGCTCGCCCACCGGAGACGAACGAACGGCGCTCTCGCTGCCTCGGTAGCAGCGAGAGCGCCGTTCGTGTCGAGACGGTGTGCGCGGACGGACGCCGCAGCACTGCCGGGAGGGCTAGCGGCGCTTCGGGCCGCGGTTCCCCCGGTCCGACGCCTTCTCGTCGCCCGACGCGCGGCGCAGCCCCATCGGGCGACCGGCGACGCGGGCACGCTGCAGGCGCTTGACCACCGGGCCCGGCACGTTGTCCGGGAGCTCGACCAGCGTGTGGTCGGGCCGGATGTCGATGTGCCCGATGTGCGCGGAGTCGAGCCCCGCCTCGTTGGCGATGGCGCCGACGATCGCGCCGGGCCGCACGCGCTGGTTGTGGCCGACGTCGATGCGGTAGGTGTCGCGACCCGAGCCGACGTCCCAGGACGGGGCCTTGCCGCGACCCTGGCCGCGGTCGGGCTTGCCGTCGCGGGCACCGCGCTTGTCGGGACGCTCGCCGCGCGGCGGCGGCGCCGGCAGGTCCTCGACCAGCAGCGGCTTGTCGCCCTGGACCATCTTGGCCAGCGAGGCCGCCAGCTCCAGCGGGTCGACGCCGGTCTCGGCGACGTAGTCGCCGACGATGCCGCGGTACACGTCCATCGGGTCGCCGCCGTTCACCGTGCCGTCGAGCGTGCCGGTGATGCGGTCGGCGAAGCGGCGCTTGCGCACCTGGTTGACCTCGTCGGTGCCCGGCACCGACATCTCCTCGGCCTTCTGCTTGGTGACGCCCTCGATCATGCGCATGGTGCGGATCTGGCCGCGCGTCACGAACGAGATCGCCTCACCGCTGCGCCCGGCCCGACCCGTGCGCCCGATGCGGTGCACGTAGGACTCGGGGTCGGTGGGCAGGTCGTGGTTGACCACGAGCGAGATGCGGTCGACGTCGAGCCCGCGGGCGGCGACGTCGGTGGCCACCAGCACGTCGATCTTGCCCGACCGGAGGTCGGCGATCGTCTTCTCGCGCTGGACCTGCGAGAGGTCCCCGGAGATCGCGACGGCCGCGAAGCCACGCCGGTTGAGCGCCTCGGTGACGTCGGTGGTGTTCTGCCGGGTGCGCACGAACACCAGGCAGGCGTCGAAGTCCTCGACCTGCAGCACCCGCGAGAGCGCGTCGGCCTTGAGCCGCTCGGGCAGCACGACGTAGCGCTGCCGGGTGTTGACGCCGGTCTGCGTCTTCGACTTGATCGAGACCTCGGCCGGCGCGTTGAGGTGCCGGCGCGAGACCTCGCGGATCGCCGCGGGCATCGTCGCCGAGAAGAGCGCGACCTGGCGCTGGTCGGGCAGCTGCTCGAAGAGCGCCTCGACCTCCTCGAGGAAGCCCATCTGGAGCATCTCGTCGGCCTCGTCGAGGACGAAGTGCGCGACGCGCGAGAGGTCGAGCGTGCCCTTCTCGAGGTGGTCGGCCACGCGGCCGGGGGTGCCGACGACGATCTGGCCGCCACGGCGCAGCCCGTGCAGCTGCGGGCCGTAGGGCGCGCCGCCGTAGAGCTGGACGACCTCGAGGCCGCGCACCGCGGTGCCGAGCCGCTCGATGGCCTCGGCGACCTGGATGGCGAGCTCGCGGGTCGGCGTCAGGACCAGCGCCTGCACGTTCTTCTGCGCCGGGTCGATCGCCGAGAGCATCGGCAGCGCGAACGCGGCGGTCTTGCCGGTGCCGGTCTGCGCGAGACCGAGGACGTCGCGGCCGTCGAGCAGCAGCGGGATCGTCTCGGTCTGGATCGGGGTGGGGGTCTCGAACCCGGCCTCGGCCAGGGTGCCGAGCAGGCGCTCGTCGAGCCCGAGCGCGGCGAAGCCGGACGCGGGGACGTCGGGCTCGGAGGCGTCGGGCTCGGGGGTCTCGTCGTGCTGGTGGGTCGCTTCGTCAGCGGCCTCGGGGATCTCCGGCGCCGTGTCGGCGTCATCGGAGGTGGAAGGGGCGATCACGTCGACGAGCTCGACGTCGTGATCGGTCAGGACAGCAGCGTTGGTCACGTAGTTCTTTCAGGAGAGGGAGCAAACGGACGCAGAGCTGTCCGTGGACCCGGTCACATCTCCGGCGTCTTTCCCAGACCGACAGCTCGGCTCTGTAACCAGTCTACGCGAGTGGTCATTCCCGACCGACGCCCTGTGACCGCCTCGACCGCGGCTACTTCTTCGCCTTGTTCTTCTCCACGGCGTTCTGGTCGGTGGAGAGCGCGGCGACGAAGGCCTCCTGCGGGACGTCGACGCGGCCGATCGTCTTCATCCGCTTCTTGCCCTCCTTCTGCTTCTCCAGCAGCTTGCGCTTGCGCGTGATGTCGCCGCCGTAGCACTTGGAGAGCACGTCCTTGCGGATCGCGCGGATGGTCTCGCGGGCGATGATCTTCGCCCCGATGGCGGCCTGGATCGGCACCTCGTACTGCTGGCGCGGGATGAGCTCGCGCAGCTTCGTGGCCATCGAGTTGCCGTAGTCGTAGGCGGCGTCGCGGTGCACGATCGCCGAGAAGGCGTCCACCGGCTCGCCCTGCAGCAGGATGTCGACCTTCACGAGGTCGGCGGCCTGCTCGCCGGCGGGCTCGTAGTTCAGCGACGCGTAGCCGCGGGTGCGCGACTTCAGGATGTCGAAGAAGTCGAAGATGATCTCGGCGAGCGGCATGGTGTAGCGCAGCTCGACGCGGCTGTCGGACAGGTAGTCCATGCCCTCGAGCGACCCGCGCCGCGACTGGCAGAGCTCCATGATCGGGCCGACGAAGTCCGCCGGGGCGAGCACCGAGACCTTGGTGATCGGCTCGTAGATCGCCGCGACCTTGCCCTCGGGCCAGTCGGCGGGGTTGGTGACCTCGGCCTCGGAGCCGTCGTCGAGCTCGAGGCGGTAGACGGTGTTGGGCGCGGTGGAGATGAGGTCGAGCCCGTACTCGCGCTCGAGGCGGTCGCGGGTGATCTCGAGGTGCAGGAGGCCGAGGAAACCGCAGCGGAACCCGAAGCCCAGCGCCGCCGAGGTCTCCGGCTCGTAGGACAGCGCGGCGTCGTTGAGGCGCAGGCGGTCCAGGGCGTCACGCAGGAGCGGGAAGTCCGACCCGTCGATCGGATAGAGCCCGGAGTAGACCATCGGCTGCGGGTCCCGGTAGCCGCCCAGCGGCTTCTCGGCGCCCTTGCGCTCCCAGGTCACGGTGTCGCCGACCCGGGACTGGCGGACGTCCTTCACGCCGGTCATGAGGTAGCCGACCTCGCCGACGCCGAGGCCCTGGCAGGGCTTCTGGTCCGGCGAGATGATCCCGACCTCGAGCAGCTCGTGCACGGCGTTCGTCGACATCATGCGGATCCGCTCGCGCGGAGTGATCTTGCCGTCGACGACGCGGATGTAGGTGACGACGCCGCGGTAGGTGTCGTAGACCGAGTCGAAGATCATCGCGCGGGCGGGGGCGTCGGCATCCCCGACCGGGGCGGGCACGCGGCGCACGACCTCGTCGAGCACGGCCTCGACGCCGTCGCCGGTCTTGGCCGAGATGCGCAGCACGTCCTCGGCCTCGCACCCGATGAGGTGCGCGAGCTCCTCGGCGTAGCGCTCCGGCTCCGCGGCCGGCAGGTCGATCTTGTTGAGCACCGGGATGATCTCGAGGTCGTGCTCCATGGCCAGGTAGAGGTTGGCCAGGGTCTGCGCCTCGATGCCCTGCGCGGCGTCGACCAGCAGGATCGCTCCCTCGCACGCGGCCAGCGACCGGCTGACCTCGTAGGTGAAGTCGACGTGGCCGGGCGTGTCGATGAGGTGCAGGACGTGGTCGCGCATCTCGCCGTCGGGGCCCGCGGCGTACCAGGGCAGGCGCACGTTCTGCGCCTTGATCGTGATGCCGCGCTCGCGCTCGATGTCCATGCGGTCGAGGTACTGGGCGCGGTAGGCCCGCTCGCCCAGCACACCGGTCATCTGCAGCATGCGGTCGGCCAGCGTCGACTTGCCGTGGTCGATGTGCGCGATGATGCAGAAGTTGCGGATCCGGTCCGGCGGCGTGAACGTCTCGTCCGCGTACCCCTTGGTGCCCGGCCGCCCAGGGTTCGTGTCGGACTGCTGGGTGGTCTGGCTCAACGGGTTCCTCACGTTCTGGCTCGGCCGGGTCGCCACCATCGTCCCATGAGCCCCGGGCGCGGTCGGCGATGTACGGGGTTGGTAACGTGGTCGCCACTGCGTGAGGCGGTTGAGCGCCCCCGCGCGCTCCCGTGACGCCAGACAGGCACCGACAGACGAGGTTCGAAGACTCCCGTGGCGAACATCAAGCAGCAGGTCAAGCGCATCCGCAAGAACGAGGAGGCGCGCCAGCGGAACAAGGCGGCGAAGTCGCGCATCAAGACCGCGATCCGCCGCTACCGCGAGGCCGTCGAGGCCGGCGACACCGAGGTGGCCACCACCCGGCAGCGCGAGGCCGCCCGCCTGCTCGACAAGGCCGTCAGCAAGGGCGTCATCCACAAGAACCAGGCGGCGAACAAGAAGTCGCGCATGGCTCACCGCGCCGAGCGCTTCACCGTCGACGCCAAGGCGGGCAAGACCCCGGCCTGAGCCCGGCCCCCAGCACGACCACGACCACGGCCCGTTCCCGGTTCGCCGGGAGCGGGCCGTGGTGCGTGTGCGGGGTTGTCAGCGAAGTGCCTTCGCAGACGCTGAGCGTCCGTATCGGTACTTCGATCACCGGTCAGCGGCGGGTGCTGCCCCGCGCCGCGACGACGAGCTCGACGGCGTGCTCGATGGCGTACGCCGGGTCGGCGGCCGCGCCCTTGACGTCGGCGTTGAGGTCGGCGACGACGCCCATCGCCTGCGTGAGCCCCTCGGCGCCCCAGCCCCGCGCCTGCCCCTGGGCCTTGCGGACCTTCCACGGCGGCATCTTCAGCGCCGACGCCATGGCGTACGGATCGCCGCGGCCCGCCGCGCTGACCCGCGCGACCGTGCGCACGGCGTCGGCGAGGGCGTCGGCGAGCAGCACGTGGGGCACGCCGGTCTCGAGCGCCCAGCGCAGCTCCTCGACCGCGCCCAGGCGGTCGCCGGTGATCGCCTTCTCGGCGACGGCGAAGCCGGTGACCTCGGCGCGTCCGCGGTGGAAGCGGCGGACGGCGTCCGCGTCGATGTGGCCGCCGGAGTCGGACGCGAGCTGGGAGGCCGCGGCGGCGAGCTCGCGCAGGTCGGACCCCACGGCGTCCATGAGCAGCCCGAGCGCCTCACCGGTGATCTTGCCGCCGGCCTGGCGGATCTCGGTGCGCACGAAGTCGGCCCGCTGGTCGTCGGACAGCGACGCCGCGGACGCCTCGTTCGCGCCGGCCGAGCGCAGGCCCTCGAGCAGGGCGTCGCCCTTGGGCTTCGCGGGCTCCTTGCCCTTCGCGGGCCGACGCCCCTTGCCGCTCTTCGGGGGCCCGCGGTGCACGACGACCAGCGTCACCCCGTCGCTCGGCGTCCTGGCGTAGTCGAGCAGCAGCGTCGTGACCTCGGCGCCCGCGTCGTGGCCGTTCTCCACCACGACCACGCGCGACTCGGCGAACAGCGACGGGCTGACCAGTTCGCCCAGCGTCCCCGCGGTGAGCTCCCCCGCGGGCACGTGCGACACCTCGACGGCGGGGTCGGCGTCGCGTGCCGCGGCGACCGCACGCGCCACCGCCCGCTCGACCAGCAGCGCCTCGTCGCCGACGACGATCTGCAGCGGCGCCGGGGCCTCGGGACTCACCCGTCGATCGTGTCACGGCGTCCCGACAGCTCCGCCCGGGACATCGTGAGGCAGGTCTCCACCGCGCGCCGCTCGGTGGTCGGGCTCCGGCCGGTGCCGTAAAGTCCTCCGCCGGACGTGCCCGAGGGGCCTCCGACAACCGAATACGGCTCATCCAGAGGGGTAGAGGGACCGGCCCGATGACACCCCGGCAACCGGCGCCAGCGTTCTGCGGGCGATCACGGTGCCAATTCCGACCCGTTCGCGGGGAAGATGAGGAGGATTTCCTTCCATGACGCTGACCGCCCAGCCGACGACCAGTACCGGCTACGACCTGGGCCCCGCCTGCGCCCTCGCCTGCCGGGCCTGCGGGCACCGTATGGACCTGGCCGCCGAGTTCGCGTGCCCCCAGTGCTTCGGCCCCCTCGAGGTGGCCTACGACTTCGGCCGCGTCACCCGCGAGGACATCGAGCGCGGCCCCCGCAGCATCTGGCGCTACAAGGACCTGCTGCCCGTCCCGACCACCGTGGCCGAGCACCCGAACATGGACCCGGGCTGCACCCGCCTGCTGCGCGCCGACCGCCTCGGTGCCGCGCTCGGGATCAGGAACCTGTGGGTCAAGGACGACACCGGCAACCCGACGCACTCCTTCAAGGACCGCGTCGTCGCGGTCGCCCTCGCCGCCGCCCGCGAGCTGGGCTTCACGACGCTCGCCTGCCCGTCGACGGGCAACCTCGCCAACGCGACCGCCGCCGCGGCCGCCCGGGCCGGGTGGGACTCCGTCGTGCTGATCCCCGCCTCGCTCGAGCGTGCGAAGATCCTGATGACCGCGGTCTACGACACGAACCTCCTCGCCTGCGAGGGCACGTACGACGACGTCAACCGCCTCGCCACCGAGCTCGCCTTCGAGCAGGAGGAGTGGGCGTTCGTCAACGTCAACGTCCGGCCCTACTACGCCGAGGGCTCGAAGACCCTCGGCTACGAGGTGGCCGAGCAGCTCGGCTGGCGCGTGCCGGCCCAGACCGTCATCCCGATCGCGTCGGGCTCGCAGCTGACGAAGGTCGACAAGGCCTACGCGGAGCTGATCTCGCTGGGGCTGGTCGAGGGCGGCGACTACAAGGTCTTCGGAGCCCAGGCCGCGGGGTGCTCCCCGGTCTCGACGGCGTTCCGCGAGGGCACCGACGTCGTCCGGCCGCAGAAGCCCGACACCATCGCCCGCTCGCTGGCGATCGGGAACCCGGCGGACGGCCCTTACGTGCTCGACGCGGTGCGCCGCTGCGGCGGCGTGGTCACCGACGTCACCGACGAGGAGGTCCGCGACGGCATCCGGCTGCTCGCCCGCACCGAGGGCGTCTTCGCCGAGACCGCGGGCGGGGTGACGGTCGCGAACGCGAAGAAGATGGTCGAGTCGGGCGATCTCGACCCCGATGCCGACACCGTTCTGCTGATCACCGGCGACGGGCTGAAGACCCTCGATGCCATCGAGCACCAGGTCGGCCCGAAGGCGACGATCCCGGCGACCTCGAAGGCCGTCCGCGAGGCGCTGGGCCTCTAGCTTCCTCGGCGCGAGGGGCACCCGATCATCTCCGACGAGGGTCGGGGCGGGGGTCGCCACGCGCGACGACGGCGGGCCCACCCCGCGGGTCGGGCGAGACGACGACCGCGAGGTCGCCGGACTCGTCGGTGCGACGCACGAGAGCTCCGCCGCGGGCGAGCACGCCCAGGATCCCCGGGTTCGGGTGGCCGTAGGTGTTGCCGCGGCCGACGCTCACCAGCGCGAGCGAGGCGTGCACCGCGGTGAGGAACGTGGGCAGCGACGACCGCGACCCGTGGTGGGGCACCTTGAGGATCTCGGCGTGGAGGTCCGCGCCCGAGCCGAGCAGGCCGGACTGCGCGGAGCGCTCCGCGTCACCGGGCAGCAGGACCCGCCCGACCGGGGTGTGGGCGCGCAGCACCACCGAGGTGTCGTTGACCGCGGTCCCGTCCTCGCCGTCGACGCGCACCGTGGGGCGGACGGGGCCGAGCACCTCGAGCGCCAGGCCCGGCCACCGCAGCACGGTCCCGCGCCCGAGGGCGACCAGGGGCGCCCGGGCGGCGGCGCTGCGGCCCATGACCTGGACGAGCGTGTCGCCCGGATCGCGCGCCGGACCCAGCGCGACGCCGCCGACCGACCGGCCGCCGAGCGCCCCCGCGAGGCCGCCCACGTGGTCGGCGTGCAGGTGGGTCAGCACGACCAGCGCGAGCGAGCGCACACCCAGCCGGGTCAGGCAGCCGTCGATCGCCCCCGCGTCCGGCCCGGCGTCCACGAGCACCGCGCGGCCCGGCTCGCCGGTCGCGAGCACGAGTCCGTCACCCTGACCCACGTCGCAGGCCACCATCACCCACTTCTCCGGCGGCCAGCCCGGCGGGATCACGCGGGTCGGGACGATGACGAGCAGCGTCCCGACGAGCACGGCGGCGACCACCGCGCGCAGCCGGCGCCAGCGCAGTGCGGCCGCGACGAGCACCACCACTGCAGCCAGGGCCAGGGCGCCCGCGACCCCGCCGGGCCACGCGAACGTCGCGCCCGGGACGGCCGCGCACCGGCGCGCGACCCACACCAGCCACGACACCCCGGGACCCGCGAGCCACACCAGCGCGTGGGCGCCCGCGGTCCACCCCGGCGCGACGGCCGCGGCGAGCACCCCGAGCACGGTGACCGGCGCGATCACCGGCGCCGCCAGCAGGTTGGCGACCACCGCGACCAGGCTGACCTCCCCCGACAGGCCTGCGATCACCGGCGCGGTGACCACGTGGGCGGCCACCGGCACCGCGAGCGCCTCCGCGATCCCCACCGGCAGCCCGCGCGCCCGCAACCGGGCCACCACACCGGGTGCGAGCAGCACCAGCGCCCCGGTCGCGAGCACCGAGAGCGCGAACCCGGGGTCGGTCGCGAGGCCCGGGTCGACGAGCAGCAGCACGATCACCGCCGCGCACAGCGCCGGGACCACCGACCGTCGCCGACCCACCGCCAGCGCGAGCACCGTGATCCCGCCCATCACGGCCGCGCGCAGCACGCTCGGCGACGGCCGGGCCAGGACCACGAACCCCACCAGCGCGAGCCCCGCCAGCACCGCCGCCGTCCGCGGACCCAGACGACCCGACCGGGCGAGCAGCAGCACAGCACCGCAGACGATCGCCACGTTCGTGCCGGACACCGCCGTCAGGTGCGTGAGGCCGGCGGTGCGGAAGTCGTCGGCGAGCCCCGAGCTGATCCCCGAGGTGTCGCCGACCACCAGCCCCGGCAGCAGCCCGGCCGGGTCCTCGGCGAGCACGGCCCGGGCCGCGTCGCGCAGACCGCCCCGCAGATCGCCGGCGACGCGCTGGGCGGTCGGCACCGGCCCGACCGCACGAGGCGGACCGCGGACCTGGAGGACGGCCACGGTGAGGTCGGCGCGGTCGGGCGGGGCGAGGCGGCCCCGGGCGCTCACCACCTGGCCGGGCAGCAGGTCCCCCCACCCGTCGGCAGGAGCCAGCAGGACGACCCGCCCACCCGCGCGCCACGTCACCCCCGCCCCGACCTGCCCGCTCACGAGCTCGCCGCGCACCACGACCCGCCCCGCCCCCGGCACGCTCGACCGCACCGGTTGCGGGTCGGCGGTGAGCACGAGGTCCAGGCGCGCGGAGGCGCCGGTGCCGGTGGCCGGGCGCAGCGGGTGGCTCGCCACGGCGAACGCCCCGAGGCCGGCGACGAGACCGACGGCCGCCGCGCACCCACCGGTCGCGATCACCACCGCACGCCATCCCGATGACCGAGGAGTCTCGGCCACCCCGGACCGTGCTCCGCGCCGCCGCACCGCGATCCCCAGCGCGACCACCGCCACCGCCACGAGGACCGCCGCCGCGCCCCACCCGGCGGTGAGGGCCGCGACGGCGACGCCCCAGGAGGCGAGCGCCGCGGGCACGAGCCGCAGGTCGGGCGGCGCCACGGGCTCCGTCTCCGAGACCGGCGCACGCCCCGGACTCCCCCGCCCCGGACTCCCCCGCCCCGGGCTTGCATCGCCGGGCTCGACCACCCGGCGATCGCTCACACCGTCACCAGGTCGCGGAGGGTCGCGAAGCGGGCGTCACCGATGCCGCTGACCTCCTGCAGCTGCTCGACGGCTCCGAAGCGCCCGTTCTGCGTCCGCCACTCGAGGATGCGCTGGGCGGTGACCGGACCGACGCCGGGCAATTGGTCGAGCTGTTCGAGGGTCGCGGTGTTGAGGTCGACCCGCCCCCCACCGCCGGGAGCGCCGGCCGCAGCGTTCGCGGGAGCTCCCGCCGGCGCCCCGCCCGCCGCCGCACCCGCCGGCGCGGCCGGGGCCGGGACGCCGACCACGACCTGCTCGCCGTCGGAGAGGCGGGCGGCGAGGTTCAGCCCGGTCATGTCGGCGTCGGGCGCCGCGCCGCCGGCGGCCTCGACCGCGTCGCCGACGCGGCTCCCGGGCGGGAGCCGCACCAGCCCCGGACGTGTCACGCGCCCCGACACCGACACGACGATCGGGCCCGCGTCGGCCGGGGCCGCACCCGGCACGGCCAACGGCCCGGCCGTGGCGGACGACGGCCCCGCCACGGCGGGCAGCGCGGGTACCGGTTCGGCGACCGGGCGCCCCGCCCACACCCCCACCGCGGCGACGACCGCGGCGACCGCGGCCACCGCGGCGAGAGCCAGGGCTCCGGTGCGCCCGGGGTCCCACCGCGCCCCTGCCCACGACGCCGGCACCCACCGCCCGAGCCAGCGTCGCGCCCGCTCCCCCGGTTCCGGTGGGTCCCACGCGCTCCCGCGCGCGGCCGGACGCACGGACTCGTCGTCCTCGTCGTCCCACCAACCGCTCCCGCGCGCCACGGGCGGCGTTTCGTCCTCCCACGACTCGTCGTCCCCGCGCGTCCGGGACGCACCGGACCGCGGCGGCAGCCGCAGACGCGCCGCGGGGGTGCCCTGCGGTGCGCCGGGCCAGCCGACCCGACCCGCACCACCGCGTTCTCCCACCTCGACGGTCTCCTGCGGGCCCCAGCGCTCGGGGCGATCGCCGACGACGGCCGGCGGATCCCCGAGCGCCCGCAGCCGGGCACGGGCGCCGTCGGGAACGAGCGGTGAGGGGCGGGCCATGCGCGGGACGCTAGGAACACGCCCGTCATCCCGGACAGCGTCGACCGCGGCCCTGGGGACAACCGGCGACGCTGGGGACGGACCGCGGCGCGGTCGGGGCCGGGGCACGTCCGAACGGCGGACACCAACCGCCCGGGGGCCGCAGGCGCCCTCAGACCCCCGGCATCGCCAGCATGCGTCCCAGGCGGCGCATGTTGCTGCGCCCCGCCACCCGCAGGCCCGCCGCGAGCGCCGGCAGGACCGGGCGCAGGGTGCGTCCGGCCGCGAGCTCGAGGGTGAGGGTCAGCCGACTGCCCCGGTCGCGGGGCTCGACGGCACCGTGGAGGTCGATGTCGAGGCCGCGGAAACGACACCGGGTGCGCCAGTGGGTCGGCCGGGTGTACTCGAGGATCTCGGCACTCCCGCGCCCCAGCCCCAGCCAGGTCCCGTCGAAGCGCGCGCCGGGTCCCACGGGATCCGGGCCGACCAGGTCGATGCGCCGGGCCGCGGGGTTCCACACCGCCTCGGTGCGCAGGTCGGCGACGTGGTCGAACACGGTCTCCGGGTCGGCGTCGGAGTCCAGGTGGTTCACCACGATCGTCACGGCGCCATCCTCGTCGTCCGGAGGTCGGGGCACATCCGGCAAAGGGCGGGCAGCCGTCACCGTCCGGCCAGCGCCTCCCCCACCGCCCGACCGACCGCCTCGCCGACGGCGCGGTGACCCGTCCAGCCCCAGTGCATGCCGTCGGGGTTGCCGTGCCCGCCGAGGACGTGCGCGGCCACGTGCGGCACCGGGTCGACGAGGACGACGTCGTGCGCCGCCGCCCACGCCGTCATCGCCGCGACGTGGCGCTCCCGTCCGGCGTGCACGCCGCCGTAGGCCGGCGCCCGGTGCACCGCGGGGAGCATGCCGACCACCGGGAGCCCCGGGATCAGGGTGGTCACCGCGACGCGGAGCCGCTCGAGGTACCGCACCGTCTCGGCGGGCGGCAGCGCGACCGGCCCGACGCGGCCGAGCACCCGGGCGACCTCCGGCGTCGCCCGCCGGTGGGCGTCGCGCACCGCGCGCCGCAGCCACGTCGGACGCACCGCCGGGATCAGCTCGCGCACCGCCGTCGGCACCGGCGACGGCAGGGTGTCCATCCCGCCGACCCCGAGGACGACGGCGTCGGCGTGCCGCAGCGACGCCCAGATCCGGGGGTCGCCGACCATCGCACGCCAGGCGTGCCGCGCGGTCCACCCCAGACCCGCGTGCAGCTCGGCTCGCCCGCCCAGCGCGTGTGCGGCCACGTGCGGCCAGAGTCGCGGCTCGTCGGCGGGCTCGGCGCGGTCGGGGCCGTGGAAGGACAGCGAGTCGGCGATCACGACGAGGACCGGGTCCCCCACGGTCACGCGCCGAGGCCCCAGGCCCTCAGCCGCCAGCGGTCGATGCGGTGCTCGAGGATCGCCCAGGCGCAGTTCCCCAACGGCGAGAGCGAGTGCCACGTCTCGACCGGCCACCCCAGCGCCGAGGCCGTCAGTGCCCCGATGGTGCCGCCGTGGGCGACGACCATCGCGGTCTGGCGCTCGTCGGTGCCGCCCAGTTCCGTGTCGAGCTCGGCGAGCACGGGGAAGGCGCGCTCCGCGACGTCGACACGGGACTCGCCGCCCGGCGGCGCCCACGCGGGATCGGTGCGCCACGCCTCCAGCCCGCCGGGCCAGCCCGCTTCGACCTCGGCCCCGGTCAGGCCTTCCCAGTCGCCCAGCGACGTCTCGCGCAGGCGGGGCTCCGGCCGCGGGACCAGGCCGGCCTCCTTGGCGACGGCCTCGGCGGTGCGCCAGGCCCGGACCTGGTCGGACGCGACGAGCAGCGCGGGCTCGTAGGCCGCGAGCAGCGGTGCGGCGGCCAGGGCCTGCGCACGCCCGGTGTCGTCGAGGTCGGGGTCGAGGCGGCCCTGCATGCGGCTCTCGGCGTTCCACATCGTCCGCCCGTGACGGGCGAGGACGAGTCGGGACAGGCTCACTCGCCGGCGGCGGACTGGTCGGCGGGCGGGCCGTACACCTCCGCGGGCAACGGCACGGCCGGGCAGTCCTTCCACAGCCGCTCGAGCCCGTAGAACTCGCGCTCGTCGCTGTGCAGCACGTGGACGACGATGTCGCCGAAGTCGAGCAGGACCCAGCGGGCCTCCTGCGTGCCCTCGCGGCGCACCGGCTTCGCGTCGAGGGGCCGCAGCTTCTCCTCGACATTGTCGACGACGGCCTGCACCTGGCGCTCGTTGGGCGCGGAGGCGATGACGAAGGCGTCGGTGAGCGGGAGCCGCTCGGACACGTCGATGGCGACGACGTCCTGGGCCAACTTGTCGGCAGCGGCGAGCGCGGCGGTCTCGGCGAGACGGCGTGCGCGGTCGGTGACGGCCACGAAACCCTTCGGAGGTCGACGGCAACGGCGCTGTGATGGTACTCGACGCCATCAAGGGCGCGCGGCCGTCGCATACTGGGCCGATGTCGGACTACGGGGACGGGCTGGCCCAGGGCGCCGACCTGGTGGCCGCCGCCGAGAACGCCGTCTCACAGGCCACCGCTCCGCTCGGGGGCCGCCGACCCGACCTGCTCGCCCTCTTCGTCTGCCACCCCGACCCCGCCGAGATCGCCCGCGCCGGGGAGCGGGCGATGGAGGTCGCCGGGGCCCGCGTCGCCGTGGGGTGCAGCGCCGGTGGCGTGATCGGCGACGGGCGGGGTGTCGAGGCCGCGCCGGCGGTCGCGGCCTGGGCGGGGGCGCTGCCGGAGGCGACCTTCACGCCGTTCCACCTCGACGCGAGCCGCACCGACACCGGCATCGTCGTCGGCGGCATGCCGGCGCGTACCGACGCCGACGAGGTCGCCCTCGTGCTCGCCGACCCGTACACCTTCCCCATCCAGGGCTTCGTCGAGCACTCCGGGACGGCGCTGAAGGGGCTGCCGATGGTCGGCGGGCTCGCGTCCGGCCCGGGCGGGGCCGGCGGCACGCGCCTGTTCCTCGACGGCACGGTGTACGAGCGCGGCGTCGTCGGCGTGACGATCGGCGGGGACGTGCGGGTCCGCACGCTGGTCAGCCAGGGGTGCCGTCCCGTCGGCCCCGCGATGACGGTCACGGCGGCCGAGGGCCCGCACCTGCATGGTCTGGCGGGGCAGCCCGCCTACCGGAAGCTCGAGCAGATCATCGGCGAGCTCGACGAGGCCGAGCAGCAGATGGTCGCGCAGGGCCTGCACCTCGGGGTCGCGATGGACGAGTACGCCGACGACCACCGCCAGGGCGACTTCCTCATCCGCGGCGTCGTCGGCGCCGACCCGGACGAGGGCACGGTGACCGTGGGCGACATCGTGGAGGTCGGCCGCACCGTGCGGTTCCAGGTGCGCGACGCCGCGAGCGCCGACGCCGACCTCGACTGGCTGATGACGCGCTTCCGCGGCGAGGGCGGCACGGCCGGCGCCCTGCTGTTCTCCTGCAACGGGCGGGGCCGGGCCATGTTCCCCGACGCCGACCACGACGTCCTCGCCGTCCGGCGCGGCCTCGAGCCCCAGGGCGTGGCGGGCTTCTTCGCCGCCGGCGAGATCGGACCGGTGGCCGCGCGCAACCACCTCCACGCCTTCACGGCCTCGGTGCTGGCGTTCGGGGACTCCGCGTAGCCGGGGCCGTCCGTCCGGGGGCCCTGTCGAGGGCGGGTGCGGTCACTCCTACGGTGGACGCCGTTCGCGATCGCCTCGCCAGGAGCACGACATCACCATGAGCCCCGCGCACCGGCCCGACGGCCGGCGCTCCCCGGAGGACGACCGGCCTCCCCTGGAGGACGCGCCGCGCACCCCGGAGCCCCCGCGGCGCCTGCCCGACGACGTCGTCGCCCTCCTGCGCGGCCCGAACCCCTGCTTCGTCGCGACGGTCATGCCCGACGGCTCGCCGCAGACCACCGAGACCTGGGTCGACACCGACGGCACCCACATAGTGATCAACACCGTCGAGGGCTTCCAGAAGGTCCGCAACCTGCGCCGCGACCCCCGCATCTCGGTCGCCGTCGCCGAGGCCGGTCGACCGAGCCGGTACATCGCGGTCCGCGGCCGGGTCGTCGACATCACCCCCGACGGCGCCACCGAGCACATCGAGCACCTGTCGCGGCGCTACCTCGGCGGCCCCTACCCGTGGTTCGGCGGCCGGGAGCAGACGCGCCTGATCCTGCGCATCGTCCCGACCGCCGTGCACCGCCAGGGCTGAGCGACCGGCTCAGCGGTGCACCGCCGTGCCGTCGCTGCCGGCGGTACGCGAGAGGTACTTGGCGAAGCACGCGTCGGCGCCGAGTCCCTGGCGGTCGCACCACCCGTTGGCCCCGCCCGGTGACAGGGCCGGCGACGCGAGCACCGTGACCCAGTAGTCCCCGCTGCCGAAGACCGGCCAGTCGCCCGACCACAGCAGCCGCGCCTCGGGGTAACGGGCACGGAGCTGCTGGTGCTCGGCGAGGATCGCCGCGGCGTCCCACGTGCGACCGTCGGCGACGGTGCCGGGACGCTTGGACGAGAGCTGGGGCACCCAGGTGTTCTCGACGCCCACGACTGACGCCGCATCGGACCGCGCGAGGTCCCGCAGCTCGGTGGCCGGGTCGGCCGGGGCCGCCGCGCTCGGGCTCCCGCTCCCGACGGGGGCGACCTCGCTGGTGGTGCCCGCCTCGGTCGTGCCCGGACCGGGCTCGCCGGCGACCTCGAACAGCGGCGACCCGTGGAGCCCGACCAGACCGGGCTGCACGAGCGCGACGCCGAGCCCGAGGAGCAGGACGACGAGCACGGCGATCCCGCCGATGACGGCAGGCCCGGGTCCACGCCGCGGTGGCGGGGTCGTCGGGATCATCGGTCGGGACGACGGCATCGAGGGCAACGGGTACTGGCCGTCGGGCGGCCAGGGACCCCAGGCGTCGTGCGGGAGCGGCACGAACGGCGTGCTGACGACCGGCGCGGGCGTCGGCGGGAGCGTCTGCGGCCCCGTGTCGCCCGCGCGGACGAACCCGCCCGGCGCGTCCGACCATTCCCGCCGCCGGGCCACCGGGGTCTCCGACGCCGGCCCGGGCAGACCCGTCCGCGGGGCGCCGGACGCCGCGGCGTCCGGCGCGTCCGCGACACCGCCACCGCCGGGCTCCGGCTCGGAGAGCCGGGGCCGCGGGACGATCACGACCCGCGTCCGCGGCGGTGTGGCGTGCGAGCCCGTGGTGGGCTCGTCGTCGGTGAGGACGCCTGGGACGACGTCCTCGTCGTCCTCGTCGTCGGGTCGGCGGTGCCTGCTCACGGCGTGGTCAGCGTGCAGGAGCCGTCGGTCCACCCCGAGGAGGACGGCGTCAGTGTGGTCGCCGAGCCATCACCCGACGCGGGCGTCATCTCGAGCATCGTGCCGCTGAAGGTCCAGGTCCCCCCGGCCTCGCCGGCGCTGTAGCTGCCGCTCGTCCCGCCGCTGCCGGAGAACGTGACGGACCCGTCGCCGAAGCACCCGGACGCGGTCAGCGTGCCACTGGGCGCCGCGGCCGACTGGGTCGTGGTGGTCGTGGTCGACGAGGTCACCGGGGTGTCGGCGGCGTCCGATCCACCGGACTGCGTGTCCTCGGGCAGCCCTGCCGGCGCGAGGGCCGGAGCTTGGGCCGGGACGACGCCGTCCGAGGAACCCTCCGAGCCCTCCGGCTGCGCGTCGACCTGCGGCTCGCTGCCCGTCCCCGGCTGCACGGCGACCCGCGGCTGCGGCCCGCCGTCCGATCCGGCGTCGACGCCCGTCCCGGCGCCGCCGGCACCACCCCCCGCGGCAGAGTCGCCCGTCGGAGAGCCGGCGACGGTGTCGGAGTCCGGGTCGGAGACGTTGGTGGGTCCGCTGTCCGGGCCGCCCTGCCCGCCGCCGTCCTTCTCGTCGCTCGGCTTCGCCGGCGGCGGGAAGTAGTTGTTCGTGACGTTCACGTTGATCGTGTCGTGGTGCCCGTCGCTGCCGACGGGGCGGTCCCAGCCGCGGCCGGTGTGCACGTCGACGATCGTGTAGTTGTTCGTCACCGTCGTCGTCTGGTGGTTGATCACCGTGATCGAGTTCGAGGTGAACGAGTACCAGCGCGGGCCGTAGTAGGCCACGGAGCTGAAGGACTGCGGCGCGGAGAGCGGGTTGCCGCAGAAGCAGCGGGTGACGGGGTTGCCGTACCGGTCGACGAGGACGGCGGTGCCGGCCTGCAGGACCGAGGCCCACGAGGTGACGTGGCCGCCGGCCCAGCCATGGTTGGTGACGTAGGTGTCCGAGCGCAGGACGACGCTGGTGAGCCCGTCGACGTAGCGCGAGATCGACGAGGCCGACGAGTCCTGCAGGCCGAGGACGGACGCCCAGCCGGCCGCGCGGTCCGGGTGCTCACCCAGGAAGCGGCTGAGCTGCTCGCGGTCGCACGTGTTGCTGCCGGAGCCGCCGTAGAGGCCGGGGGTCGTGCCGGAGTGGCGTCCGCTGGTGTTCGCGACGGGGCGGACGTCGACGGCGTCGGTGCCCACGCTCGGCATGAACGGGTCCGCGCCGGCGGTGGAGACGGGCTCGAGCGCGACGTTGGTCGGCGCGCTCATCTCGCGGGCCACGAGCATCCCCGCGGCGGCCGCGACGAGCATGCCGAGCACCACGAGGGCGGCGATGAGCCCCCGGGACGTGCGGCGCGGCGGTGGCTGGACCGGTGCGACGGCCGGCGGCGGCATGATCATCCGAGATCCGTTCCCCTGGACCCGCCCCCCACGGGCGGCACTCAGAGTGGATCTCGGTTGCTCACGGAGCGGCGTTAGTCGCCGCGCCGCCATGTCACTCGTTCGTGTCGTCGATGCGACGAACGGTGGACCAGGGCACTACTCGGGGGCGACGTGTTCCGTCGGACCGAGCACCCAACCCTGACCCCGTTCGCGGTACAGCCCGCGCTTGGCGATGTACTGCACGACCCCGTCGGGCACGAGGTACCAGACCGGCTCCCCCGCGGCGACGCGCTCGCGGCAGGCCGTCGACGAGATGGCCATGGCGGGCACCTCGAGCAGGCTGACCGCGCCGCTCGGGAGGTGGTCGCCGTCGAGGTCGAAGCCGGGCCGGGTGACGCCGACGAAGTGCGCGAGCCGGAACATCTCGTCGGCGCGGTGCCACGACAGGATCTGCTCGAGGGCGTCGGCGCCGGTGATGAAGAAGAGCTCGTCCTCGGGGAAGATCGTCGCGAGGTCGGACAGGGTGTCCACGGTGTAGGTCGGGCCCGTCCGGTCGACGTCGACGCGGCTGACGGTGAAGCGCGGGTTCGACGCGGTGGCGACGACCGTCATGAGGTAGCGGTCCTCGGCCGGGCTGACCGAGCGGCTCTCCTTGCGGTAGGGCTGGCCGGTCGGGACGAACACGACCTCGTCGAGCTCGAAGCGGACCTGGGCCTCGCTGGCGGCCACGAGGTGGCCGTGGTGAATGGGGTCGAAGGTGCCGCCCATGACCCCGATCCGGCGGCCGCTCATCCGTTCAGCCTAGATCGCCGCGCGCACCTCACACCGGCAGCAGCCCCGACACCACGCCCGCGAGCTGCGCCGCGGTGCGGCACTCGTGCATCGGGATCACCTCGCCGTAGCGGCGCGCGGCCGAGTCGCCCGTGCCCCACTGGGCCTGCGGCTCGGGGTTGAGCCAGTGCGCGTGGCGGGCTTGCCCGGCGAGGTCGCCGAGGACGGCGAGGTTCGGGTCGCGGTAGTTGGTGCGGCCGTCGCCGAGCACGAGCAGCGACGTCCGCGGGCCGACGACGTCGGGCCAGCCCTCGCGGAAGCGTCCGAACGCCGCGCCGTAGTCGCTGTGCCCGTCGAAGGCGATCAGCCCGGGGCGCGCGGTGATGTCGGCCATGACACCGCCCAGGTCGGCGTTCGGGCCGAAGAGGTCGGTGACCTCGACGCAGCCGTCGACGAAACAGAAGATCCGGATACGGGAGAACTGCTCGCGCAGGGCCTGGACCAGCATCATCGTGAAGTGGCTGAACCCCGCCACCGAGCCGGAGACGTCGCAGAGCAGCACCAGCTCGGGGCGCCCGGGTCGCGGCCGGCGGAACGCGGGCCGCATCGGGACCCCGCCGGTGGACATCGACCGGCGCAGGGTGCGGCGCAGGTCCATCGGCCCGCGACGGGCGCGCCGGCGCCGCGCGGCCAGCCGGGACGCCAGGTGCCGCGCGAGCGGGGCGACGCGGCGGCGCAGGTCGGCGAGCTGCTCGGAGTTGGCGGTGAGGAAGTCGACGCGGTCGCCCTGCTTCGGCACCCCGGTGCGCGCCGCGGCCTCGCGTCCACGGATCTCGGCGCCACGCCGGCGGGCCTCGTCGGTGACCATGCGGCGGAACGACGCGATGCGCTCGCGGACCTGGCGGCGGGACACCTCCTCGGCGAACGGGCTGTCCCAGTCCGCGTCCGCGCCGCCGCGCAGGTCGGCGAGCACGCGGGCCAGCAGCGTCTCGGGGCGCACGGCGTTGAGCGCCTGGTACGCCGACCACGTCGACGGGCGACCGCCGCCGCCCTCGCCGCGGTCGCCGCCACCCTCGCCCTGGCCCTGCCCCTGACCGCCCTGACCGGAGCCGCGTCCCACGGCGCCCAGGCCGTCGACGATCGCGCGGGCCAGCTCGGCCATCGCCGCGGTGTCGCCGTCGCGCAGCAGGCCGGCGAGCAGGTCGCGCAGCGCCTCGACGTCGACCGACCCGTCGTCGGCGTAGGGCAGCGCGACCTCACCGAGTGCGGCGCCCTGCCCCAGCGGGAACCACAGGTCGAACAGCGCGTCGAACACCGCGCGCTGCCCGGAGCGGCGCAGCATCGCCGCGGCCAGGCCCTCGCGCAGCTGTTCGCGGCGCAGCAGGTCGAGCTCGGAGATCACCGCCGCGGCGTCCACCGACTCCCCGGGGCCCACCGCGATCCCCGCCCGGCGCAGCGCACCGACGAAGTCGACGAGGTGGGCGGGCAGCCCACCCTGGACGACGGCACTCACGGTCGAGCTCCCCTATCGGCGTGCTCCCCTGATCGCTCCGTCTCCCGGGTCATGTCAGTTCAGCCGCAGCTCGGCGACGGCCTTCTGCGCGTCGGCCTGGTGCTTGAGGACGACGCCGAGGGTCGAGCGCACGGTCTCGTCGTCGAGGGTGTCGAGCCCGAGGGCGAGCAGCGTGCGGCCCCAGTCGATCGTCTCGGACACCGACGGGGCCTTGCGGAGCTGGATGCTGCGCAGCACGCCGACGATCCGCACCAGCTCCTCGGCCAGCGCCTCGGGCAGCTGGGGCACGCGGGCGAGCACGATGCGCCGCTCGAGCTCGGGGTCGGGGAAGTCGAGGTGCAGGAACAGGCAGCGGCGCTTGAGGGCCTCGGAGAGCTCGCGGGTCGCGTTCGAGGTCAGGAGCGTGAACGGGCGCTGGTTGGCGGTGATCGTGCCCCACTCTGGCACGGTGACCTGGAAGTCGCCCAGCACCTCGAGCAGGAGCCCCTCGACCTCGACGTCGGCCTTGTCGGTCTCGTCGACCAGCAGCACCGTCGGGTCGGTACGCCGGATCGCGGTGAGCAGCGGGCGCGGGAGCAGGAACTCCTCGGAGAAGACGTCGTCGCGCGCGTCGTCCCAGGACTCGCCCTGCGAGGCGGTGATGCGCAGCAGCTGCTTGGCGTGGTTCCACTCGTAGAGCGCGCGCGCCTCGTCGATGCCCTCGTAGCACTGCAGCCGCACCAGGCCCGAGCCCGTCGCGTCGGCGACGGCGCGCGCCAGCTCGGTCTTGCCGACGCCCGCGGGGCCCTCGACGAGCAACGGCTTGCCCAGGCGGTCGGCCAGGAAGACGGTGGTCGCGACGGCGGTGGACGCGAGGTACCCGACGTCGGCGAGCCGGGTGGTCACGTCGTCGACGGAGTCGAACAGCGGCTTCTGGGCCCTCTGGTCGACCGGCTCGGTGCTCACGGGCCGCATCCTGCCCAACGTATCCCGTGTTGTCCCGGCGATGTGGCCCGCTCGCACCCTCGCGCGGGGGAATCCCGGACGTCCCGGAGAAACCACCCGGACGTCACCTCGTTGAACGTCAGGTGAACGTGAACCGGACGGTCTCCCCCGTGCGGCTGCTCGCGGTGGCGCTCGCCGCCGCGGTGGCGCTCACCACGGTCCTGGGCCTCGTCACCGCACTCCTGCGTCCGGCTCCGTCGGGGCTGTGGGCCTACGTCGACGCCCTCGAGCCCTACAACCTGCCGACGTGGCTCTACGCGATGCTGCTGCTGCTCACGGCGGTGGCGTGCCTCGCGGCCGGGCTCGCCGCGCGCACCCGCGACCGGCGCGCGGCCTGGTGGTGGGGCGGCGCCGCGATCGGGCCGACGCTGGCGTCGCTGTGCGTCGCGACCGGGTTCCACACCCGCGTGGACGGTCTCGCCCGCCAGGTCGTCGGCTCCAACCCGCTGACCACCGACTGGCTGCCCACGGCGGTGATCGCGGGCCTCGTGCTCGCCGTGCCGTTCGTGGTGCTCGCCCGGCGGCTCCCGCACGGGCGGTGGATGGTCGCCGCCGTCACGCTGTTCGGCGCCGGGGCCCTGGCGAGCGAGCTGCTGACCCGGACGCTCGGGCCGGGCGGCCGCGCGCTGGCCGAGGTCGCCGAGGGGCTCCAGGACGCCGGGGCGGCGGGCCTTCTCCTCGCGACGGTGTGCGCGGTCCGGGTCGTCCGCGACGGAGCGGACCTGCGTGTCGAGCCGGCCGGCGCCGGATCCGCCGACGCCCGCGTCTCCCACGCGCGCCCGGACCTCGGCCGCCGGACGCTGTGGATCGCCCTCGTCGTGCCGACGCTCGCGCTCAGCGCGCTGAGCCTGCTCGTGACGCTCGCGTTCCCGACGCCGGGTCCGAAGCTCCAGCAGTGGATCGGCTACCTCAACGTCGACGCGGAGGGCAACCTGCCCACGTGGTGGGCCGTCGGCCTGCTCGCCGCGGCGGCGGTCGCGCACCTGGTCACCGGACTGGTCGGACGGGCCCAGGGCGCGCGCGCCGCGGTCGGGTGGCTCGTCACGGCCGTGATCCTCGCGGGGATGTCGCTCGACGACATGACCTCGATCCACGAGCGGGTGGGCGACATGCTCAAGCCCGAGGGCGCCGCGGCGCCGGCGACGCCCGGCGGCACCTTCTCCTTCTACTGGGTCATCCCGGGCGCCGGCGTCGCGCTGGTGATCGCGGTGATCGTCGGCGCGCTCGCGCTGCGCCTGCGCGGGCGGCCGCGCTGGCTCCTGGTCGGCGGGCTCGGCGTGCTGTTCTTCTTCGCCCTCGGCCTGGAGGGCATCGAGGGAGCGGTGATCGCGAGCAACGCGGGCGACCACGCCGTCGAGGTCCTCGCCTACCACGTCGAGGAGCTGGGCGAGAACATCGGCGCCCTGCTGCTCATCGGCGCCGCGACCAGCGCGCTGGCGGTGCGCCGGGCCACCGGGGCGCTCGCGGTGCGGTACGTGGGGGCGGGCGAGGCGCCGGAACCGGTGGTCGAGGAGTCGGTGGAGTCGGTCGTCGAGGACTCCCCCACCGAGGCGATCCCGATGGTCGCGGCGACCACGCCGATCGCGCGGGTCTGACCCGGGTCAGTAGCGGTTCGTCCGCGCGTCGACCGCGAGCGCCGCGTCGATCGCCGCGGCGGGGACGTGGGTGCCCGACTGACTCTTGGCGATCTTCCCGGCCGAGGGCACGTCGCGCTTGCCGGGCCAGGCCGCCGGGTCCCACAGCGACGAGCGCAGGAACGCCTTGGCGCAGTGCAGGAAGAGCTCGTCGATGTCGACGACCACGGCGAGCTCGGGGACCTTGCCCGTCACCGCGAAGCGGTCCGCGAACGGCGGATCCGCGAGGATCCGCGCGCGCCCGTTGATCCGCAGCGTGTGGTCGTGGCCGGGCACGAGGAAGAGCATCCCGACCTGCGGGTGGCCCAGGATGTTGCGGAACGAGTCGAGCCGGTGGTTGCCAGGACGGTCGGCGAACGCGACGGCCCGCCCCTCGTCGAGCACCAGCACCTGCCCGGCCGGATCGCCCCGCGGGGAGACGTCGACGCTGCCGTCGGCGCCCGTCGTCGCGAGCAGGAAGAACGGCGAGGCCTCGAGGAACCGCTGCGACTGCGCGTCGACGTGGTCGATGGCCTTGTCGGCGATGACCGGCGGGGGCTCGGAGACGATCGCGCGCAGCGCGGCCTCGTCGGTGATCTCCGACGTCTGCTGCTGATCCACTGAGGGGACCCTAACTTCTCCTCCCCGGTGGGACCACCCCCGCGCTGTCGGACCCGTCGGCCACCATGGGGACATGACGACCACCGAGGCCGATCTGCGCTCCGACGCCGAGGCCACGCTCCAGCGCCTCGCGGGTCCCGACGCCGCGCTGCGCGAGGACCAGTGGGCGGCGATCCACGCGCTGGTCGCCGAGGGTCGGCGGGCCCTGGTGGTGCAGCGCACCGGCTGGGGCAAGTCGGCGGTCTACTTCGTGGCGACGGCGCTCCTGCGCGCCGCGGGCAAGGGCCCGACGGTCATCGTCAGCCCCCTGCTCGCGCTGATGCGCAACCAGATCGACGCGGCGGGCCGGGCCGGCATCCATGCCGTCACGGTCAACTCGGCCAACACCGACGACTGGCAGGACGTCTACGCCCAGGTCCAGGCCGGCGCGGTCGACGTGCTCCTCGTGAGCCCCGAGCGGCTCAACAACCCCGAGTTCCGCGACCAGGTGCTGCCCGAGCTCAGCCGCACCGCCGGCATGCTCGTGGTCGACGAGGCGCACTGCATCTCCGACTGGGGCCACGACTTCCGGCCGGACTACCGCCGGTTGCGCACCCTGATCGCCGACCTCCCCGACGGCGTCCCCGTGCTCGCCACCACGGCGACGGCGAACGACCGGGTGACCACCGACGTGGCCGAGCAGCTCGGGGTGTCGCAGAGCCACGCGGGAGACGAAGCGGAGCGGAGCTCGACCACGGCGTCAGGGGCGCTCGTGCTGCGCGGCGAGCTCGACCGCGAGTCGCTGCGCCTCGGCGTCCTGCCGCTCGAGAAGGGCGCGGACCGCTTCGCCTGGCTCGCCCAGCACCTCGACGACCTGCCGGGGTCCGGCATCGTCTACACGCTGACGGTCTCGACGGCCGACGAGCTCGCGGAGTTCCTGCGCGAGCGCGGCCACGCCGTCGCCTCCTACACCGGCAAGACCGACCCGGCCGACCGCGAGCGCGCCGAGGACGACCTGTTGGCCAACCGCGTCAAGGCGCTGGTGGCGACGAGCGCGCTGGGCATGGGCTTCGACAAGCCCGACCTCGGCTTCGTCGTCCACCTCGGGGCGCCGCAGTCGCCGGTGGCGTACTACCAGCAGATCGGCCGCGCCGGCCGCGGCGTCGAGCGCGCCGAGGTGCTCCTGCTCCCCGGCCCGGAGGACCGGGACATCTGGGCCTACTTCGCGTCCCTGGCCTTTCCCGCCGAGCCCCAGGTCCGGGTCGCCCTCAGCGTGCTCGGCGACGCCGGGCGCCCGCTGTCCACCGCGGCCCTCGAGCCGCGCGTCGAGCTCAGCCGGGGGCGCCTGGAGATGATGCTCAAGGTCCTCGACACCGACGGGGCGGTCCGCCGGGTCAAGGGCGGCTGGGAGGCCACCGGCGAGCCGTGGGAGTACGACGGCGCCCGCTACACCGGCCTGGCCAAGGCCCGGCGCGTCGAACAGCAGGCGATGCTCGACTACATCGCCACCGACGGCTGCCGCATGGAGTTCCTGCGCCGCCAGCTCGACGACCCCGGCGCCGCCCCCTGCGGACGCTGCGACAACTGCACCGGCCGCCACGCCGACCCCACCATCGGCGAGGACGTCCGCGTCCAGGCGCAGACGACGCTCGACCGGCCGGGCGTCCCGCTGGCCGCGCGCAAGCAGTGGCCCAGCGGCATGGACGCCCTCGACGTGCCGCTCAAGGGCAAGATCAAGCCCGAGGAGGCCGCCGAGGAGGGCCGCGCGCTGGGCCGGCTCACCGACGTGGGCTGGGGCCCCCGGCTGCGCCCCTTGCTGCGCGCCGACGACCTCGTGCCCGACGCCGCGGTGGACGCCGCGGTCGAGGTGCTCAGGGGCTGGGACTGGGCGCAGCGGCCCGCGAGCGTGGTGTGGCTGCCCTCGCGCCGCCGCCCGGTGCTGGTCGAGAGCTTCGCCCAGCGCATCGGGAGCATCGGACGCCTCCCGTTGCTCGGCGCCCTGGCCGACACCGCTCCCCCGATCTACGAGGATCCGGAGGACGACGCCGAGCCGGAGGCCCCCAACTCCGCCCAGCGCCTCGCCGAGGTGTGGTCGCGCCTCTCGGTGCCGTCGGGCATGGATCCGAGCGGCGGACCGGTGCTGCTCGTCGACGACGTCGCCGACTCGGGCTGGACGCTCACGGTCGCGGCGGCGCTGCTGCGGCGGGCCGGGGCGCCCGCGGTGCTCCCCCTGGTGCTGGCCACCACGGGCTGACGCCGCCGTCGGCCGGAGCACCCGCTCTGGCACCCTCGTCCACGCCACGAGCACCGTCGGGTGCGGCCGGGACCACCGCGGCCGGTGACGGGGCCGCCCGAGGAGGACGATGACCGCCGGGACGAGGCCGTACGACCGTGACGGTGCGGCGTCCCCCCTGCTCGCGGACCCGGACGGCGCCGGGGACGTGGTATCGGCCGCGCCGTCGCGCGTCGGACCCCGGCTGCTCCTCGCCGTCCTGGTCGCCCTGCTGGTGGGGGCAGCGCTGGTGCTCCGGCTCGGTCTGGCGGGCGGCGCCCCGATCGGGGCGGCCGACAACGGCGACGGGCCGCGCCTGTACTGCCTCGCCGGGCTCGTGCCCGACACCACGGACGGCTTCGCGACCGCCCACGGCGTCGTCGTGACCGAGTACCGCACCGGCGGGCCGCCCTGCGGGCCCTCGTCCTCGTTGTCGTCCGCCGGGCTCGCGCTCCAGTCGACCGTCGCGGTCGCCACCGCCCTCGACGGCACGCCCCCGGCCCCGGACGGCTCCACCCGCTTCTCCCTCGAGTGGCTCGGGGCCGCCTACACCGCTCTGCTCGCGGCCGGCGCGGGCGTCGCGGCCTTCGCGGCCACGGCCGGCCGGCGGCTTCGGCGCAGCCTCCCGGTCCTGCTGACCGTGATCGTTCCCCCGCTGGCGCCGCTGCTCCTGGTGCCGTGGTGGTCGCGGTTCCTGGTGTCGACGTTCGGCGAACCGGCCGGGCTCGTCGGCACCGTGTGCACCGCGTGGGGAATGCTGGCGCTGGCCGTCTCGCGCCCGGTCGACCGGTTCGCGCGGGTCGCCGCCCTCGGCCTGGTCGCACTCGGCGGCGTCACCGCGGCCACGGCCAAGCCCGGGTTCCTGCCCGTCGGCCTCGCGGCGGTGGTGGCGTGCCTGCTGGTCACGGTCGGCGTCCGCCGCCGGTGGCGCCGCGTCCCCGGCCTCGTGGCCGCGGCGCTCGCCGTGGCCGTCGCGATCGCGCCGGTGCTCTCCGCGCTGCAGGCCCAGACCGCGGCCTACGACAAGGCCAACGCGCACAACCTCGCGTTCACCGCGGTGCTCACCGAGGCCGGGCCGTCGGCCACCGGTCCCCTCGGCCTGCGGCCCGAGGCCTTCCGCGAGGCCGGTCACGACATCTTCCTCGACGGCGGGCGCAGCGTGCCCGACTGGGACGCCACGGTCGGCTCCCGCCCGGGGGAGCTCCGCTCCGCGGCCCTGCACTACGTCGCCGAGCACCCGCCCGTGCTCGCCCGCATGGTCCACCGCGGCCTGACCGCCACCCTGGAGCCGAGGGTCCGCTACCTCGCCGCGCAGGCCGCCGGGCCGCGCACCGTCGACGGCGTGGAGGTCCCGCTGACCAGGGCGCCGGAGGGCTCGCCCTACACAGGCGTGATGTTCTCCTACCTCGACGCGCTCCCGGGCCGCTGGGTACCGCCGACGGTCGTCACGCTGGCCCTGCTCGCCGGCGCTCTGACCCTGCTCCCGACCCGCCGCGTCGCCGCGTCCGCGCTCGGGCGCGCGGCGACCCCGACGGCCGTGGGTCTCCTGCGGGTCGCCGCGCTCCTCGCGGGCACCGGTGTCGGCGTCGTGCTGGTCGCCGTCCTCGGCGACGGGTACTGCGAGCTCGCCAAGCACGTCTGGCTCGGGTCCTACACGCTCGTCGTCGCCGGGCTCGTCCTGGCCGCGGGCGCGGGGGCTGCGGTGCACGCGGCGGCTCGCGGACGGACCTGATCGATCGGACCGTTCCCGGCGGGCCGCGGCGGGTGATATGCCCTGCGGTGTGACGATCGCCGCGCTCTACCGCTACCCCGTCAAGTCGATGCTCGGGGAGTCCCTCGGCCGCGCCGTGCTCGACGAGCGCGGGGTCGTGGGCGACCGTGCCTACGCCGTGCTCGACGTCGAGACCGGCATCATCGCGAGCGCGAAGGTGCCGAAGCGCTGGGCCGACCTGCTCCGGTTCTCCGCGACCTTCGCCGGCGAGCCGGTGCCCGGCGAGCCCGCGCCGCCGGTGGTCATCACCTTCCCGGACGGGTCGACCCGCCGCAGCGACGACGCCGACATCGACGCAGCGCTGTCCGACGCCCTCGGCCGCGAGGTCCGGCTGGTCACCACCGCGCCCGACGCCCCCAAGTTCGAGGAGCTCTGGGCCGACCTCGACGACATGGACCGCGAGAGCCTCGCGCCCGAGCACATCATCGACGCCACCACGTCGCGCCAGGAGGACACCGGCGAGGCCATCAGCAGCTTCGACGTCGCCGCGTTCGCCCCGCCCGGGCGCTTCTACGACCTCGCCGCCCTGCACGTCGTCACGGAGTCGACGCTCGCGCGGCTGGCCGAGCTCGCGCCCGAGAGCTCGTTCGACGTGCGGCGCTACCGGCCCAACATCGTCCTCGCCGACACCGAGCCCGGCTTCGCCGAGAACGACTGGCCGGGGCGGGAGATGACGCTCGGCGACGGGGTCCGGGTGGCCTACACGTTCCAGACCATGCGCTGCGTCATGACGACGATGGCGCAGGAGGAGCTGCCCGACGACCGCAACACCCTGCGTACGGTCGCGAAGAACAACCGGATCATGATCGAGAAGCCGGAGGTCGCGGGCAAGTGGGCGTGCGCCGGGGTGTACGCCGACGTCGCCGCCGGTGGTGAGGTGTCGGTCGGCGACGCCCACGCCTGACCCGCACCGTCCGTCGAGGAGACCACGTGGACACCCGCTCCAGCACCGTCGACGGCGTCCTGACCCGGAGCGCGCGGCGTGCCCCGGACCGCGTCGCGCTGCACTTCGCCGACCGCACCTGGACCTACCGCGCCCTCGACGACGCCGTCACCCGCGCCGCCGGCTTCCTCACCGAGCTCGGGGTGGCCGCCGGCGACCGCGTCGCCACCTACGGGAAGAACTCCGACGCGTACCTGCTCGCGTTCCTGGGGTGCTCGCGGATCGGCGCGATCCACGTGCCGATCAACTACGCCCTGACCGGCGACGAGCTCGGCTACCTCATCGACCAGTCGGGCAGCAGGCTGCTCGTCGTCGACCCCGCGCTCGCCGGGCCCGTCGACGCCCTGCCCCAGCAGCCCAAGCAGGTCGTGCCGCTGCGTGACGCGCCGGGCTCGCTGCTGGAGCGGGCGTCCGACGGCCCGATCCCCGAGCTGACGGTCACCGTCGCCGACACCGACCTCGTGCAGCTGCTCTACACCTCGGGCACGACCTCCCGGCCCAAGGGCGCGATGATGACCCACCGCGGCCTGGTCCACGAGTACGTCTCGGGCGTGCACTCGCTCCAGATGTCGGAGGACGACCGCCCGCTGCACGCGATGCCGCTGTACCACTCGGCCGGCATGCAGCTCTTCCTCATGCCCTACCTGATGGTCGGAGCGACCAACCACCTCATGGAGGCGCCGGACATCCCGGAGATCCTGCGCCGCATCGAGGCCGACGGCATCGGCGCGATCTTCCTGGCGCCGACCGTCTGGGTGCCGCTGGTCAACCACGCCGACTTCGGCACCCGCGATCTGGCGAGCCTGCGCAAGGCGTTCTACGGCGCGTCGATCATGCCCGTGCCGATCCTGGACCGGCTGCGCGAGGCCCTCCCCGCCCTCGGCGTCTACAACTGCTTCGGCCAGTCCGAGATCGGCCCGCTCGCGACCGTGCTGCAGCCCGAGGAGCACGACGAGCGTCCCGACTCGTGCGGACGGCCGGTGCTGTTCGTCGAGCTGCGGGTGATCGGCGACGACGGCGAGGACGTCGAGCCCGGCGGCACCGGTGAGGTCGTCTACCGCTCGCCCCAGCTCTGCGAGGGCTACTGGGACAAGCCCGAGGAGACCGCCGAGGCCTTCCGCGACGGCTGGTTCCACTCCGGCGACCTCGTGCGGATCGACGAGCAGGGTTACATCACGGTCGTCGACCGGATCAAGGACGTGATCAACACCGGCGGGGTGCTGGTCGCCTCGCGCGAGGTCGAGGACGCGCTCTACACCCACGACGCCGTCGCCGAGGTCGCCGTGATCGGCACGCCGGACGAGCGCTGGATCGAGGCCGTGACGGCGTTCGTGGTCCTCAGGGCGGCGGCGACGCCGGACGAGCTGATCGCCCACGCGCGCGGCCGTCTCGCGGGCTACAAGACGCCCAAGCACGTCCACGTCGTCGACGAGCTGCCCCGCAACCAGTCGGGGAAGCTGCTCAAGCGCGTCCTGCGCGACCAGGTCCCCTCCTGATCGTCAGTCGAAGAACTTCCGCGCGCGGACCTCGGCGTGGCGGTGCCGCAGCCGCCAGCCCGCGGGCGTACGGACGACGACGTCGCGGTAGTCGCCCGTCACCGGCGACCCCTCGTTGGGGAAGCCGAGGAACTTGCTGTGCGCCCGCACCGTCCCGTCGTCGTCCTCGCGGAGCGTGGTGTTCGTCGTGACGTGCGCGTACATGTTGCGGCCCTTGAACGTCGCCACGATGTCGGCGATGCCGTGGAGGTCCGGCCGGCCGTCGCCGCGCTCGAACACGAAGTCCTCGGCGAACACCTCGTGGGCGCGGTCCCAGTCGTGGTCGTCGACGACGTGGCCGTAGTCGGCGAGCACGGCCTGGATCGCGAGGACGTCCTCGGTGCTGAGCATGGCCCCATCGTCGCGCCGCGGGCGGCCGTCCGTGGGACGGTGCCGCGGGTCGATCAAGGAGGCGGACCATGCAGGACGCGGTGACCGAGCACATCGAGGCGTCCCCGGAGAGCGTGTGGTGGCTCGTCGCCGACGTGACCCAGACGCACCGCTACAGCGAGGAGACGTTCGAGGCGAGGTGGATGGACGGCGCGACCGGGCCGGCCGTCGGCACCCGCTTCAAGGGGCACGTGAAGCGCAACGGCAAGGGCCCGACGTACTGGTCGGTCTGCCGCATCACCGCCTGCGAGCCCGGCCGCGAGTTCGGCTTCGAGGTCGTCGTCGGCGACCGCTCGATCAACAACTGGCACTACCGGTTCGAGCCGGCGGGAGAGGGCACCGACGTCACCGAGTCGTTCCGGCTCACGCCGAGCGCCGCGACCCGGATCTACTGGGCCCTCGCCGGCTGGGCCCGCGGCAGGACGAACCGCCGCAACATGCGGGCGACGCTGCAGAAGATCAAGGCGATCGCCGAGTCGGAGGGCTGACCTACTCCGGGTGCCCGATGGCCGTCGAGGCCGGCACGACGACGTACTGGCGCAGGCACAGGTCGGTGAACACGACCGGGCCCCGCGGGCCGGGCACGTGGTCGACGTTGATGCCGGTCTCGGGCACGCGCCGCAGCTTGACGCCGTCGAGGAGGCGGGTGGTGGCGTTCCAGAACGCGCCGGTGCCGGCGTAGGTGTCGAGGAACACCCGGGCCGCGGCCTCGTCGGCGGTCGCGATGGCGGCCGCGAGCCCCGAGGTCTCCCGGTTGGCGATCGCCGCGGCATCGGCGGGCCCGTCGGCCGGGGCGACGGTGACGGTGGCCTCGTTCCCGTCGTCGAGCGCCCACTCGTGACCCAGGGCGTGCTCGTGCGGGGGGAGCGAGACGCGCAGCCCGTGCTCGTCGAGCAGCGCGATGAGTCCGGGCAGCATCTCGTCCCACCGGTGACGCTCGACGAGCAGCAGGTTGAGGCGGTTGCAGACGCCGAGCCGGTCGATCGACGAGGTCACCATGTGGTGGGCCAGCTCGACCGAGGCGGCGCGGTCGACGTAGAGGACGCCGCCGCCGTCGGCGTGGGCGAGGGTGCGCACGCCGTGCTGGGCGGCCTCGAGCCCGAGCGAGCGGGTGGTGTCGCCCGAGCCGCGCAGGATCACCAGCGGGACGAGGTCCGGGTGGCGGACCAGCTCGACGGCGCACTCGCGGCGCGGGTCGGTGACGAGCACGACCGCGTCCGGGTCGAGGCCCGCACCCGCGAGCGCCGGGGCGACGACGGCCTCCATCAGCGCGGTCGCCGAGGCGAGCGCGGCGCCGCCGGTGCGCAGGACGCCGGCGTTGCGCGACTTGATCAGTTGCGAGGCGACGTCGATGACCACGTTGGGCCGCGCCTCGAAGTTCGCCCCGATGACGCCGACGGGACGGCGGCGCTCGATCAGCCGCAGCCCGTCGGGCCGCTCCTCGAGGACGGTGTCCACCGGGGGCGTGGCGACGTCGGCGAGGTCGAGCAGCGACTGGGCCAGCCCGTCGAGCCGGGCCGGGTCGAGCCGGAGGCGGTCGACGAGCGCCGACGTCGTGCCGGCCCGCTCGGCCGCCTCGACGTTGGCCGCGTTCGCCTCGAGCACCGTGTCCGCGGTCTCGGCGAGCAGGGCCGCCATCCCGCGCAGCGCCTGCGCGACCTCGTGGTCCGACGCCGCGGCCATCCGCGGCGCCGCCGCGGCCGCGCGACGGCCGCAGTCGGTCACGATCTCCGTGGGGTCCGTCCCGGTGTCGGTGGCGGGGGTCGGGGACGTGGTGGTCACGGCGAGCTCACCTCGGCGGGGGCGGCGGGATCGGGGATCGCCGGGACGACCGGCACCAGGTCGTCGGCGTGCACGACCTCCCGGCGCATCTCGGCCGGGAGGTCCTCGCTGGAGCGTCCGGAGATCTCGGGCAGCTCCTCGGCGTCGAAGGCGACGACACCGCGGGCCACGACGTCGCCGCGCGGGTCGACGAGGTCGACGACGTCGCCGGACTCGAAGTCGCCGTCGGAACCGGTGATCCCCGCGGCGAGCAGGGAGCGGCGGCGACCAACGACCGCACGGACCGCGCCGTCGTCGAGGTGCAGCCGCCCGCGGGTGCCGGCCATGTGCCGCAACCAGAACCGGCGGGCCGACAGCCGCGGGCCGTGCGGGGCGAACACGGTGCCGACACCGGCGCCATGGAGGGCGGCCGGCGCGTCGGCGGCCGCGGCCACCAGCACCGGGACCCCGGCGCCGCTGGCGAGATCGGCGGCGGCGAGCTTGGACGCCATCCCCCCGGTGCCCAGGGAGGAGGGCTTGCCGACCCGGACCCCGGCGAGGTCCGCGCCGCCGGTGACCTCCCGGACGAGGGTCGCGCCCGGCGAGCGCGGATCGGCGTCGTAGAGGCCGTCGACGTCGGAGAGCAGGACCAGTGCGTCCGCCGAGATCACGTGGGCGACGAGCGCGGCCAGGCGGTCGTTGTCCCCGAAGCGGATCTCGTCGGTGGCCACGGTGTCGTTCTCGTTGACCACCGGGACCACGCCGAGGCCGAGCAGCCGCTCGAAGGTCCGCTGCGCGTTGCGGTAGGGCTGGCGCCGCACGACGTCGTGGGAGGTCAGCAGCACCTGACCGACCGTGCGGCCGTGGCGGGCGAAGGCCTCGGCGTACGCGCGGGTGAGGTGCAGCTGACCGACGCCCGCCGCGGCCTGCTGGGTCGCCAGGTCCCGGGGACGGCGCGGGAGCCCGAGCGGGCGCAGGCCCGCGGCGATCGCCCCGGAGGACACGAGCACGACCTGCGACGCGCGGGCCCGCGCCGCCACCGCGTCGACGAGCGCATCGAGGCGGCCCACGTCCAGGCCGCCGTCGACGCTGGTCAGCGAGGTCGACCCGACCTTGACCACCAGCCGGCGCGCGCCCGCGACCGTCTCGCGGGCCGTCATGCCGGGCCCTCGTAGTCCTCGTGCCACGGCGTGATGCCGAGCTCGTCGTCGGTGTGGTGGCGACGGCGCTCGTCGCGGGCCGCGCGGCGGTCGGACGCCGACGGGCGGTCGACCAGCTCGGCGCCCTCGAGGCGCGGGTCGGTGCCGCGGTTGCCGCGCATCGCCGCCACCCCGGCGGGCGTGGACGGCTCCCAGTCGAAGGTGTGGATGCCGATCGTCACCATGTCGCCGGGCTCGGCGCCGGCCTCGGCCAGCGCCTCCTCGACGCCGAGGCGAGCGAGCCGGTCGGCGAGGTAGCCGACGGCCTCGTCGTTGGCGAAGTCGGTCTGGCGCACCCAGCGCTCGGGCTTCTCGCCCTTGACCAGGAAGCCTTCCTCGGGGTCGGGCTCGACGGTGAAGCCGGTGTCGTCGACGGCGGTGGGGCGCAGCACCACACGCGGCGCGGTCGACGGCACCGCCGCGGCGCGCTCGGCGTCGACCGCCGCGGCCATCGCGTAGGCGAGCTCCTGGAGACCCTGGCGTGAGGCGGTGGAGATCTCCACGACCGGCCACCCGAAGGCGGCGACGTCCTCGCGGACCATGTCGGCGAGCTCGACGGCGTCGGGGACGTCCATCTTGTTGAGGGCGACGATGCGGGGGCGCGCGGCGAGGTCGGTGCCCAGCGACGGGGTGTACGCGGCGAGCTCGGCCTCGAGCGCGCGGATGTCGGACACCGGGTCGCGGTCGGGCTCGAAGGTCGCGCAGTCGACGACGTGCACGAGCACCGAGCAGCGCTCGACGTGACGCAGGAAGTCCAGGCCGAGGCCCTTGCCGGTGCTGGCGCCCGGGATGAGCCCGGGGACGTCGGCGACGGTGAACGTGCTCCCGCCCGCCGAGACGACACCGAGGTTCGGCGCGAGCGTGGTGAACGGGTAGTCGGCGATCTTCGGCTTGGCCGCGCTGAGGGCGCTGACCAGCGAGGACTTCCCCGCGCTCGGGTATCCGACGAGCCCGACGTCGGCCATCGAGCGGAGCTCGAGCACCAGGTCGCGGGACTCCCCCGGCTCGCCCAGCAGCGCGAAGCCCGGCGCCTTGCGCGACGGCCCCGCGAGGGCCGCGTTGCCCAGACCGCCCCGGCCGCCACGCACCGCGACGAACCGCGTGCCCGCGCCGGTGAGGTCGCCCAGGACGTCGCCGTCCGTGTCGAGCACGACCGTGCCCTCGGGCACCGCGAGCTCGATGTCATCGGCGTTGCCGCCGTTGCGGAAGCTGCCCATCCCGGGGCGGCCGTTGCCGGCCGTCGCGTGCGGGCGGTGGTGGAAGTCGAGCAGCGTGTGGACGCCCGGGTCGACGACCAGCACGACGTCCCCGCCGCGCCCGCCGTTGCCGCCGTCCGGCCCGCCGAGGGGGACGAACTTCTCCCGCCGGATCGACGCGCACCCGTGGCCCCCGGCCCCCGCCGTGACGTGCAGTGTCACGTGGTCGACGAAGCGGGCCATCGCGCGGCGTGTCCTTTCCGGTGTGTCGTGCCAGCGGTGGGCCACCGCTGCCATCCAGTGTCCGCGGTACCACACGCTCGAGAGCGGTCCGGACGAACGAAAGGGGTGGGTCCGCGTCCCGGACCCACCCCTGACGGTACTGCTGCTGTCGTCGGCCTTCGGCGCGGCAGCTCCGCTGCGCTCCGTGCCGCCGGATCAGGCGGAGGCGGTCTCCTCCGCCGGGACGACGCTGACGGCCTTGCGCCCGCGGCGGTTCCCGAAGGTCACCGAGCCCGCGACGAGGGCGAACAGCGTGTCGTCGCCGCCGCGGCCGACACCGGTGCCCGGGTGGAACTTGGTGCCGCGCTGGCGGACGAGGATCTCGCCGGCCTTGACGACCTGGCCGCCGTAGCGCTTGACGCCGAGGTGCTGGGCGTTGGAGTCGCGACCGTTGCGGGAGCTGGACGCACCCTTCTTGTGAGCCATGACTGCTCCCCTTACTTCGAGATGTCGGTGACCTCGAGGCGGCTGTAGCGCTGGCGGTGGCCGACGCGCCGCTTGTACCCGGTCTTGTTCTTGTACTTCATGATCTTGATCTTCGGGCCCTTGTTCTCCCCGACGATGCTGCCGGAGATGGACACCTTCTCGAGGTCGGACGCCGAGCTCAGCACGGTGCTGCCGTCGACGACGAGCACGGGCTGCAGATCGACCGTGTCACCGTCGAGGAGCTCCACGTCGATGACGTCGCCGACCGCGACCTTGTACTGCTTGCCGCCGGTCTTCACGATCGCGTACATCTTCCGCGGTGCTCCTGTCTGCGTGGACTTCCGGCTCCGGCGCGGCCCGTGCGGAGCGGGCCCGGCGCTCTGGTGCCGCGGGCATCAACTGCTGACCCGGCGGGCACCGACGACCTAGAGTACCCGCCCGCGGGTCGGCGTCCGCACCCCGGGTGCCGACCCGGGGCGCGGACGGACATCAACTGCTCGTTCCCCCCACCGGCGGACCGGCCGGCCGCGACGCGGCACGACGACGGCGCGGACGTGAGCCGCCGCCGGTGGGCACCTCGGGTGCCGCCGGCTCCGCGGCTTCGTCCTCGGCCTCCCCGGGCGACCCCGCCGGGGTCACCAGCGCCTCGCCGCGGCCGTGGCCGTTCCCGTTGCCGTTCCCGGCCGGCGTGGCACCGATCGCGCCCGTCACCCGCGGGGCGGGCGCGGACTCGGACGGTGCCGGGCCCGCGCCGTTCGACCCCGGCACGTGCTCGGCCTGGTCCGCCTCCAGCGCGACCTCCGCCTGGACGGCCGCGTGGATGGTCTCGGCGACCGACTCGTCCGTCTCGTCGGCCTCCTCGGAGTCGCCGACGTCCTCCGAGTCCGATCCCGCGCTCGCCTCGGCGAGACCGGCCTCGAGCTCGACCTCGTCCTCGGAGGACTCGGCCACGGACTCGGCCACGGACTCGGCCACGGACTCGGCCACGGACTCGGCCACGGACTCGGCCACGGACTCGGCCACGGACTCGCTGACGGGCGCGGTCACGGCCCCGGCGTCCTCGGTCGCCGCGTCGGCCGCCGTCTCGGCCTCGGCCACGTCGTCGGCCACGTCGTCGGCGTCACGGCCCCCGACGAGGCCGGAGGCCGCGGCGACGGTCGCGGGCGAGGCGCTGTCGGACTTCTCTCCGCGACGGCCACGCCGGCCGCGTCGCCCCGAACCGGAGCCCGAACCGGAACCGTTGCCCTGGTCCTTGCCCTCGTTCTTGTCGCTCTTGTCGCCCTTGTCCGAGGCGCCCTGCCCGTTGCCGTTGCCGTTCCCCTTGCCGCCGTTCTCGTGACCCATCACGGGCTCGGTCGAGACGATGACGCCGCGGCCGCGGCAGTGCTCGCACGTGGTCGAGAACTCGTCGAGCAGCCCCTGACCGACGCGCTTGCGGGTCATCTGCACGAGGCCCAGCGACGTCACCTCGGAGACCTGGTGGCGCGTGCGGTCACGGCCCAGGCACTCGGTGAGCCGCCGCAGCACGAGGTCGCGGTTGGACTCCAGGACCATGTCGATGAAGTCGATGACGATCATGCCGCCGATGTCGCGCAGGCGCAGCTGGCGGACGATCTCCTCGGCGGCCTCGAGGTTGTTGCGGGTGACCGTCTCCTCGAGGTTGCCGCCCGAGCCGGTGAACTTGCCGGTGTTGACGTCGACGACGGTCATCGCCTCGGTCCGGTCGATCACCAGGGTGCCGCCCGACGGCAGCCACACCTTGCGGTCGAGCGCCTTGATCAGCTGCTCGTCGATCCGGTGCGCGGTGAAGACGTCCTCCGGGCCCGTGTGGCGCACGAGTCGCCCGGCGAGCTCCGGCGCGACGTGCTCCACGTACCCCTCCAGCGTCTCCCACGCGCGCTCGCCGGAGACGACGAGCGAGGAGAAGTCCTCGTTGAACATGTCGCGGACGACGCGGATGAGCAGGTCGGGCTCCTCGTAGACGAGGGTCGGGCCCTTCGAGCTCTTGTTGTCCGCCGCCGAGGACTCGATGGCCTCCCACTGCGCGGTGAGCCGGCGGACGTCGCGCTCGAGATCGGTCTCGCTGACGCCCTCGGCGGCCGTCCGGATGATCACGCCCGACTCGTCGGGCACGATCCGCTTGAGGATCTCCTTGAGGCGCTTGCGCTCGGTGTCGGGCAGCTTGCGGCTGATCCCGGTGGCGCCGCCGGCGGGCACGAACACGAGGAACCGGCCCGGCAGGCTGATCTGGGTGGTCAGGCGGGCGCCCTTGTGGCCGACCGGGTCCTTCGTGACCTGGACGAGCACCTGGTCGCCGGTGGACAGCGCCTGCTCGATCTTGCGCTGCTTGCCCTCGAGCCCCGACGCGTCCCAGTTGACCTCGCCGGCGTAGAGCACGGCGTTGCGCCCGCGCCCGATGTCGACGAACGCCGCCTCCATCGAGGGCAGCACGTTCTGCACCCGGCCGAGGTACACGTTGCCGACCATCGAGTTCTGGCCGTCGCCGGCGACGAAGTGCTCGACGAGCACGCCGTCCTCGAGGACCCCGATCTGGCTGCGGCCGGCCTGCTGGCGCACCACCATCGTGCGCTCGACGGCCTCGCGCCGGGCGAGGAACTCCGACTCGGACAGGATCGAGGGCCGCCGGCGGCCGGACTCGCGGCCGTCGCGGCGGCGCTGGCGCTTGGCCTCCAGGCGGGTCGAGCCCTTGACGCCCTTGACCTCGTCGTTCGACGACCGTCCGCCCTCGGGACGCTCGACCCGGTCGCGCACGTGGGTCACGGTGTTCGGCGGGTCCTGCTCGGCCTCACCCTCGCCGTCGCCGTCGCCCTCGGAGGACCGGCGGCGACGCCGGCGCCGACGGCGCGAGCCGCCCGAGGACGCCTCGCCATCGTCGTCGCCGCTGTCGTCGGCGGAGTCGTCGGCCTCACCGGACCCGCCGGAGGTCTGGTCGTCGGAGGACGACCCGTCCGCGGTCTCGCCGGACTCGCGGGAGGCCTGGTCGTCGCCGGACTCGGCGTCGTCGCTGCCGCCTCGCCCGCGCCCGCGGCCGCGGCGACCGCGGCGCCGCCGGCGGCGGCCGCCCTCGTCGTCGTCACCGTCGTCGTCGGAGGGGTCCGTGCTCTCCGGGCCGGTGGTGGAGCCGGCGTCCTCGGTGGCCAGGGGAGCAGGAGTGGTCTCGCCGTCCTCGGCCGGGGTGTGGTCGCCGGTGGACTCGGTCTCGGTCGGCTCCCCGGGGGTGACGACCCCGGTCGAGCGGCTCCCGCGACGGCGCCGCGACCGCGAGGAGCCCTCGCCGTCCGAGCCGGACTCGGGCGCCAGGAACATCGGCGCCGCGAAGGCGGGGGCGGCGGCCGGCGCGGACCCCGGCAGCGTCGTGGCGGACTCGTCGACGGCGGCGCCCTCGGGCGCGGCCGGCAACTCGTCGGCCGGGGCGGTCGCATCGGCCACCGGCTCACCCGCGGGCGGACCGGCCGGCGAGCCCGGCGCCGGGAACAGGTCGTCGACCACACGGGCGACGACCTCGCGGTCGACGCTCGACTGCGCGCTGCGCGCACCCACCCCGAGCCGGGCGAGCACCGCGAGCAGTTCGCGGCTCGAGGTGCCCACGACACGGGCCAGCGCATGGACTCGCACCTTGTCCGGGAGCGCGGCCAGGGCCTGCTCGTCGGGGCGTCCGGGTGCGACGGAATCCCCCGCGGCGGTGGGTCCGCCGGTGGGGGTGTCGGTGTCGGTCAATCGATCTCCTCCGTCCCCGGGCGCGACACGGGGGTCGCGGCCACACGGGGACCTCGCGTGGTCTCGCCGAGGCGGCCGTCGGGGACGGTCGCCGACTGCGGCACGGCCGGTGGGTCGGGCCGGTGGGCCCGGTACCCGCCTGATCGTGCGGTACGGCGGCGTCGACAGTACCGAGGCCGGCCGGGGTCCGTCCGGGGAACTACGCGGTGGGTGCCGCGCGGTCCGCCGCGAGCGGATCGACCAGCTCTCCGCGCTCGTCGAGCCGACCTTGCGCCCACCGGGTGGCCCTGACGGGCTCCGGGAACTCGAGGCCGGCGACGGCGCGAAGCGCACTGCACACGTCGTCGGGTCGTGCGGCCGGCGTGGTGTGCCGTACGACCGTCGTCAGTCTCCCACACGTCGCCGCTCGTGCACGGTCCTCCCGGTCCGCGTCACCCGGTTCGTCCGTCCGGGTGAACGCGAGCCCCAGTTCGGCGACGGCGCTGCGGACATCGAGCGGCCGGGGACCGTTCTTCGTCAGGCGTTCGACGGTCACCTCCGGAGCGGCGAGGAACGCCTCGATCGCCGGGCGGAGACGCTCGTCGGGCACACCGGGCGTGTCGATGACCCACCGGCTGGCGTCGATCCGGTCGGCGATCGCGCCCGGACCGGCCCGCACCACCTCGACCACCGCGAGCCCGTCGGGCAGGGCGGCGTCGACCTCGCGGGCCACCACGGCCGGGTCGAGCTCCTCGGTGACCCCGATCTCGAGGTACTCGGCCTCGCTCGCCGCGCCGGTCGGGGCGGCCCCGAGCCACGAGAGCCTCGGGTGCGGGCTGAAGCCCTGCGACAGCGCCACCGGCACACCGGCGCGCCGCAGCGTCCACTCGACGGTGCGGGCGACGTCGCGGTGCGAGCTGAAGCGTGCGCGGCCGCGCTTCGCGTAGCGCATCCGCAGCTTGGCCACGATCGGCGCCGACGGGTGCGGAGCGTCGCCGGCCTTCGCGCGTGCGGTCGCCATCACGTCCCTCCTCGTCCGCCCGTGGGCAGGACCATCATCTCGTCCCCGGCCGGGCTGAACCCGGCCGCGCGGTAGAAGGCCGCCCCCGTCGGGGACGGCCGCAGCACCAGGCGCGCCAGCCCGTGGTCGTGGGCGTGGGCGACGGCGGCGCCGAGGAGCTTGCGGGGCACGCCCCGGGGCGCGGCGCCGAGGGCGACGAGGCTGCCGACGTAGCCCCACCGCTCCCCCGGACGCCCGGGGGCGGGCATCGCGGCGACCTCCGCGACGTCGAGGGAACCGACGACCTCCCAGCCGCCCCGCCCCGCGTCCAGGGCGACCTCGGCCACCCAGACGGCGTGGTGCGACAGCTCGGCGCGCCACCACGTCGCGAACCCGTGCTCGAAGGCCGGGTCGGCGCCGGGCTCGACCTGCCCGCGCTGCTCGACCCAGGCCCGGCGCAGGGCCGCGACCGCGTCGCCGTCCACCGTCCCGGCCCGCCGGACCCGGACCTCGGGCGCGGGTCGTCCGGGCGGGTCCGGCTGCTCCGGCCGGCCGGGCGGTTCGGGTCGGGACGCGGCGGCGCTCACGGGCGCGTCGCAACGGCCACCGGGACCACCGTCCTCACGCGCCCCGGTCGGCCGTGAAGGCCGGGTTGCGGACCGGCGTGGACGTGCGCTCCCCGACGGGCGTGATCGACAGCGGCACGCTGCCGGGGGGCGCCATCTGGATCTCGGTCCCCATCGTCGGGCAGACGCCGCAGTCGAAGCACGGCGTCCAGCGGCAGTCGTCCTGCTCCTCGGCGTGCAGGGCGTCCTGCCAGTCGTCCCAGAGCCAGCCGCGGTCGAGCCCGGAGTCGAGGTGGTCCCAGGGCAGGATCTCGTCCTGGTCCCGCTCGCGGGTGGTGAACCACGCGAGGTCGACGTCGGCGAGCTCGGCCTCGGCGGCGGCCACCCAGCGCTCGAACGAGAAGTGCTCGCTCCAGCCGTCGAACTCCTGGCCGTCGCGCCAGGCGCGCTCGATGACGCGGCCGACCCGGCGGTCACCGCGGCTGAGCAGGCCCTCGATGAGGCTGGGCTGGCCGTCGTGGTAGCGCAGGCCGATGTTGCGGCCCAGGCTGCGGTCGCTGTTGATCGCTTCCCGGAGCTTGCGCAGCCGCGCGTCGACGACGTCCGGGTCGGCCTGCGCCGCCCACTGGAACGGGGTGTGCGGCTTGGGCACGAACGCGCCGATCGACACCGTCGCCCGGACGTCGCCGCGGCCGGCGGCCTTCCGACCGGCACGGATGACCCCGTGGGCCATCGTGGCGATCTGCAGTACGTCCTCGTCGGTCTCGGTGGGCAGACCGCACATGAAGTACAGCTTCACCTGGCGCCAGCCGTGCTCGTAGGCCGTGCCGACCGTCGCGATGAGCTCCTCCTCGGAGACCATCTTGTTGATCACCTTGCGCAGCCGTTCCGAGCCGCCCTCGGGAGCGAAGGTCAGGCCGGACCGGCGCCCGGACCGCGTCAGCTCCTCGGCGAGGGTGACGTTGAAGGCGTCGACGCGGGTGCTCGGCAGGGACAGCCCGGTGCCGGTGCCCTCGTAGCGGTCGGCGAGGCCCTTGGCGATCTCGCCGATGCCGGAGTGGTCGGCGCTCGAGAGCGAGAGCAGCCCGACCTCGTGGTAGCCCGAGGTCTTCAGGCCCTGCTCGACCATCTCCCCCACGCCCTGCGGCGACCGCTCCCGCACCGGCCGGGTGATCATCCCGGCCTGGCAGAACCGGCAGCCACGCGTGCAGCCGCGGAAGATCTCGACGCTCATCCGCTCGTGCACGGTCTCGGCCATCGGGACCAGCGGCTGCTTCGGGTAGGGCCAGTCGTCGAGGTCGCTCGTCGTGCGCTTGTGGACCCGCGCCGGCGCGGCCTCGCTGGTCGGCGTCACCGCCGCGATCGCGCCGTCGTCGCCGTAGCGGACGTCGTAGAGCCCCGGGACGTAGACGCCGGGCACGGCCGCGAGCCGCTCGAGGACCTCGCGGCGGCCGAGTCCCCGAGTCTCCTTCACCACCTCGGTGATCTCGCCGACGACCTCCTCGCCGTCCCCGAGCGCGACGATGTCGACGAAGTCGGCGATGGGCTCGGGGTTGAACGCGGCGTGCCCACCGGCGAGGACGAGGGGGTGGCTCGTGTCGCGGTCCGCGGCGTGCAGGGGGATGCCCGCGAGGTCGAGGATCGAGAGCAGGTTCGTGTACCCGAGCTCGGTGGCGAAGCTGACGCCGAGCACGTCGAACGCCCCGACCGGTCGGTGGCCGTCCACGGTGAACTGCGGGACCCCGTGCTCGCGCATCAGCGCGGCGAGGTCCGGCCACACGGCGTAGGTGCGCTCGGCGAGCGCGTCGGCCCGCTCGTTGAGGACCTCGTAGAGGATCATCAGGCCCTGGTTGGGCAGACCCACCTCGTACGCGTCGGGGTAGCAGAGCGCCCAGTGGACCGGCACCGAGTCCCACGGCTTGGTCCCCGCGTTGCGCTCGCCGCCCACGTACTGCACCGGCTTCTTCACCCGGGGCAGCAGGGGTTCCAGGCTCTCGAACACGGACTCGACCACGGACCCAGGGTAACGAGCACCCTCCGACGCCTTCCCGGCCCGGAGGGCGGTCGAACCGCGACGATCTCCCCGACGAACGCGGGACCGTGCGTGAGGAGTTCGTCGCGGTCGGTGACGTGGAGCTCTGCTACGAGGTGATCGGCGAGCCGGACCGGCCCACGATCCTGCTGATCATGGGCCTCGGGCTGTCGATGGACTGGTGGCGCGACGACTTCTGCGACGCGCTGGTCGACCGGGGCTTCCGGGTGGTCCGCTTCGACAACCGCGACGTCGGGCGGTCGACCCACCTGAGCGGCCGGGGCATGGGCGCCTGGGGGTTCCTGACGCGGCGGGCCCGGCCCGTCTACACGCTCGGGGACATGGCCGACGACGCGGCCGGCCTGCTCGCCCACCTCGACACGGCCGCGCACGTGGTCGGCGCGAGCCTCGGTGCGATGGTGGCCCAGGAGGTCGCGATCCGGCACCCGGACCGGACGCTGAGCCTCACCTCGATCATGGGCCGTCCCGGCGACCGGCGGACCGGGAAGACGCACCCGCGGCTGGTCCCCGAGTTCCTGCGCCCACCGGGAGCCGACCCGGTGGAGGACCTCGTCGCCTCGTTCCGCCGGATCGGCTCGGCCGGCCGCACGCCCGAGGACGACGAGGACGTGCGCGTCACGGCCCGCCGCGCGTTCGCCCGCGAGACCGGCGCCGGCGGTGACCGCCAGCTCGCGGCGTGCGTCGGCGAACGCGACCGCACCGCCGACCTCGGGGCCCTGACCTGCCCGACGCTCGTGATCCACGGCGACCGCGACCGCATCATCCGTCCGTCCGGCGGGCGGGCGACCGCCGCGGCCGTGCCCGGCGCCGAGCTCCTGGAGATCCCCGGCATGGGGCACGACCTCGCGCGGTCGACCTGGCCCGCCGTGCTCGACGGGGTGGAGCGGGTGGCTACCCGAACCAGAGCTTGATCTCGCGCTCGGCGGACTCGGGCGAGTCGGAGCCGTGCACGATGTTCGACCCGGTCTCGAGGGCCAGGTCGCCGCGGATGGAGCCCGGGACGGCCTTCTCGACGGGGTCGGTGCCGCCGGCGATCTGGCGGAACGCGGCGATGGCGCGCGGGCCCTCGACCACGAGGGCCGCCACCGGCGACGAGGTGATGAAGGCGATGAGCTCCTCGTAGAAGCCCTTGCCCTCGTGCTCGGCGTAGTGCTGCTCGGCGAGCCCGCGGTCGACGGTCTTCAGCTCCAGCGACACGAGGCGCAGCCCCTTGCGCTCGATGCGCGAGATGACCTCGCCGATGAGGCCACGCTGCACGCCGTCGGGCTTGACCAGCACCAGGGTGCGCTCGTCCACGTCGTTCCCCTCTTGTTGCGACACGCTGTCGGCGCCGAGGGTAGCGAGGGCGCTCAGCCGCTCCCGGCCGCCCACTGGGCGCGACGCCGCAGCACCTCGTGGCGCATCCAGAGCATCCCCGCCCAGACGAGGCAGAAGACGACGCCGAGCACGCCGAGCGACGGCGAGACGATCCAGCCCAGCAGCATGAGGACCTGCAGGCCCAGGGCCAGCGGCAGTCCCCAGGGACGGGAGAACCGCGCGATGGCGACGATCATCCCGACGGTCAGCACGACCACCCAGGCGATCTTCGCCGGGGTCAGCCCGCCCTCGACCTTGTCCATGATGAGCAGGCCGAGCGGCACGATGATGATCTCGAGGGACAGGCAGGCGCTGGCCGGCCCGCGGAACGCCTTCTTGGCCTCGGCGACGTAGTCGGTGCCGACGGGCGAGCTCTGCTCCGCGTCGTCTCCCGCCGTCACGCCGGCTCCCGCCCCAGCAGCGTCCGCGCCTCGCCCGCGGCGACCACCGAGCCGACGACGAGCACGCCCGCGCCGGCGACCGGCGCCTCGGCGTCGTCGGTCTCCTCGGCCAGCCCGATCGCCGTCTCCAGGGCGGCGTCCATCCGGGTCTCGACGACCACGCGGTCGGCGCCGAAGTAGCCCACGGCGAGGCTGCCGAGCTCGTCGGCGTCCATCGCCCGCGGCGAGGAGACGGCGGTGACGACGACCTCGTCGAGCACCGGCTCGAGCGCGGCGAGGATGCCGCCGGCGTCCTTGTCGCCCATCACCGCGACGACCCCGACGAGCCGCCGGAACGAGAACTCGTCCCGCACGGCCGCGGCGGCCGCCCGGGCGCCGTGCGGGTTGTGCGCGGCGTCGACGACGACGGTCGGGGCGGAGCGCAGCCGCTCCAGCCGGCCGGGCACGCGGACCGAGGCGAAGGCGTCGCGCACCGCGATGACGTCGAGCTTGCGCGAGGCGCCGGCGCCGAAGAACGCCTCGACGGTCGCGAGCGCGAGCGCGGCGTTCTTGGCCTGGTGCTCGCCGAACAGCGGCAGGTAGATGTCGTCGTACTCGCCGCCGAGGCCCTGCAGACGCAGCTGCTGGCCGCCGACGGCGACCTCGCGGCCCAGCACGCCGAACTCCATGCCCGCGCGGGCGACCTCGGCGTCCATCGCGACGGCGCGCTCGAGCAGGACCTTGGCGGCCTCGGGCGCCTGCTCGGCCATCAGGGCGACGGCGCCCTCCTTGATCACGCCGGCCTTCTCGGCCGCGATCCCGCCGAGCTCCGGGCCCAGGTAGTTCACGTGGTCGATGTCGATCGAGGTGATCGCCGCGACCGCCGCGTCGGCGACGTTGGTGGCGTCCCAGCTCCCCCCGAGGCCGACCTCGAGGACCGCGACGTCCACGGGGGCGTCGGCGAAGGCCGCGAAGGCCATGCCGGTGAGCACCTCGAACTTCGAGAGCTTCGGGCCGTCCCCCTGGGCCCGGTCGACGATGCCGAGGAACGGCGCGATCTCCTGGTAGACCTCGACGTAGCGGCGCGCGCTGATCGGGGCGCCGTCGATCGCGATCCGCTCGGTGGCCCGCTGCAGGTGGGGGCTGGTGTAGCGCCCGGTGCGCGGGCCGATGCGGGTGAGCAGCGCGTCGATCATGCGGGTGACCGAGCTCTTGCCGTTGGTGCCGGCGACGTGGATCGCCGGGTAGGAGCGCTGCGGGTCGCCGAGCACCTCCACGAGCGCGCGGATCCGGTCGAGCGAGGGCTCGATGCGGGTCTCGGGCCACCGCTGGTCGAGCTCGGCCTCCACGGCGCGCAGCGCGGCCAGCGACTCGGCGTCGTCCGGCTCGTGGCCGGGCGCTCCCTCGATCGCACCCGTCGTGACGCCCTGGCTCAGGGCGTCGGCGAGCGCGCCCCCGCCCGGGCCGGACCCGGCGTCGTCGGCACCCCCGGCCATGGCCAGGAGCTGGGCCAGCTCGTCGGCGTCCGCGTCCCCGGACGCGTCGTTGTCCGCGGAGATCGCGCCCCACCGGTCGTCGCTGCTCATCACTCCCGATGCTACGGCCGGGGGTGTTCCCGGGCCCGCGCCGCCAGCCGCTGCGCGAAGCCCTCGGCGAGCTCCCGCTCCCCCGGGCCCGACCCCGCGGCGCGGCCCACGGCGAGACCCAGCAGGTAGGCCGTGATCGGCGCCGCCGGGCGGGCGACGCCGTGGGCCACGTCGCGGGTCATGTCGAGGACGAGGGGCTCGACGACCTCGGGGTCGACGAGCTCCCCGAGCTCGTCGACACCCAGCTCCCGGGCGACCTCGGTGATCCAGTCGGAGAGGGTGCTCAATCGCCTAGAACAGCGCCCCGATGTTCATCAGGAGCGAGTAGACCCCGTAGAGGAACGGGATCACGACCCAGGCCCACGCGACGACGGTGAGCACGGTGCGGCCGGCGGTCATCGGGAGACCTCCTCGGTCTGGCCGGCGGAGGCGCTCACGCCGGCGTCCTCGACGCCCCCGCGCTCGGCGTCGGGGACGTAGTGCTGCGGGTCGACGGGGCGGATGAGCTCGTTCGCGACGAACGCGACGACGAGCAGCCCGATCATGATCGAGAAGGGCAGCGCGTACTTGGCGGCGCCCGGGACGTCCTTCTGCGCGTCGACGATGGCGTTGACGATCAGCGGCCCCAGCACGCCCGCCGCGGACCACGCGGTCAGCAGGCGGCCGTGGATGGCGCCGACCTGGTAGGTGCCGAAGAGGTCCTTGAGGTAGGCCGGGATGGTCGCGAACCCGGCGCCGTAGAAGGACAGGATCAGCAGGGTGGCGATCAGGAAGATCACCTTGTTGCCCTCGCCGAGGGTGAGCACGACGAGGTAGAGCAGCGCTCCGACCCCGAGGTACATCCGGTAGATGTTCTTGCGCCCCACCACGTCGGACGTCGACGACCAGACGAAGCGTCCGAGCATGTTGGCCAGCGAGAGGATCGAGACGAACGCCCCGGCGGCGGCGAGGGCGATCTGGGGACCGCTGCTCGCCGTGAAGTAGTCCCGGTAGATGTCCTGCGCCCGCTCGAGGATCCCGATGCCGGCGGTCACGTTGAAGCAGAGCACCACCCACAGCAGCCAGAACTGCGGCAGCCTGATGGCCGTCGCGGCCGAGACCGCCGGCCCGCTGCCGGTGCTGCCCGGAGACTGCTGCGGCGGGTTCGGGGGCTGCCAGTCGTCGGCCGGCACGCGCACGAGCAGCCAGCCCAGTGACATGAAGATCGCATAGGCGATGCCCATGACGAGGAAGGTCTGCGAGAGCCCCGCCTGCGTCGTCCCGAAGGCCGCGAGCAGCCCCTTCTCCACGGGCTGGGCGATCAGCGCACCGCCGCCGAAGCCCATGATGGCGATGCCGGTGGCCATGCCCGGACGGTCGGCGAACCACTTGATCAGCGTCGAGACCGGCGAGATGTAGCCGATGCCCAGGCCGATGCCGCCGACGAACCCGTAGCCCACGACGACCAGCCAGTACTGCCCGAGCGCGATGCCGCCGGAGGAGATCAGGAAGCCCGCGGCGAAGCAGACCGTCGAGACGAACATCGCCCAGCGCGGCCCCCGGCGCTCGACCTGGGTGCCCAGGAACGCCGCGGAGAGCCCGAGCATCACGATCGCGAGCTGGAAGGGCAGCGCGGTCGCCGTGCCCGAGAGCTTCAGCCCGGACCCGAGACCGGTCTTGAGCACGCTCCAGGCGTAGGCCTGGCCGATGCCCAGGTGCACCGCGAGGGCCGCCGGCGGAACGAGCCAGCGACTCCATCCTGGCGGTGCGACGATGGAGGAACGATCGAAGAACCCGCCGGCCACCGTTGGCCTCCCTCAGCGACTACGGATAGTTGAGGGGCCGACTACCCGGTCGGAGGATGGGTCACACACCGAACACACGTGGCGACGGAACGGAGGCGGGGTCATGGGACGGGTCACGGTGAAGCGCCCGGTGCTCCGCATCGTCGACGGCGAGACCCGTCGGCGGCCGGACACGCTGGCGGCCGAGGAGCCGCTGGAGATCCGGGTCGACGGACGGTCCCTGGCCGTCACGATGCGCACGCCCGGCCACGACGTCGAGCTCGCGCACGGTTTCCTGCTCACCGAGGGCGTGATCGGCGGCCGCGAGGACATCAGCACCGCGCGGTACTGCGACTCGCTCGACGACCAGGGACGCAACACCTACAACGTGCTCGACGTCGCCCTCGCCCCCGGCGTGGCGCCCCCGGACGACTCGGTGGAGCGGCGCTTCTACACGACCTCGTCGTGCGGGGTGTGCGGCAAGGCCTCGCTGGACGCGGTGCGCACGAAGACCCTCTTCGCTCCGGGCGACGACCCGGTGACCCTCACCCCCGAGGTCCTCGCGACCCTGCCCGACACCCTGCGCGCGGCGCAGGCGGTGTTCGACAGCACCGGCGGACTGCACGGTGCGGGCCTGTTCCGCGCCGACGGGACGCTCCTCGTGGCGCGGGAGGACGTCGGGCGCCACAACGCGGTCGACAAGGTCCTGGGCCACGCCCTGCTGGAGGACGCGATCCCGGCGGCCGGCACCGTCCTCATGGTGTCCGGGCGGGCCTCGTTCGAGCTCACCCAGAAGGCCGTCATGGCCGGGGTGCCCGTCCTCGCCGCGGTGTCGGCGCCCTCGTCGCTGGCCGTCGAGATGGCCCGCGAGTCGGGCATGACGCTGGTCGGTTTCCTGCGCGGGTCGTCGATGAACGTGTACGCGGGCGCCGGGCGCGTCGTGACCGAGGACGCCCCGCTGGTCCGCGGCTGACGCGCGTCCCGCACGGCGCGACGCGCAGGTGGACGTGCCGGGGACCACTCATCCCCGGCGATTACGGTGGGCGCGGCTTCCGGCCGTGCGCCATCGCCCGAGCCCGAGGGAGGTTCCGCCGTGCCCGCCCGACCCACGCGACGGCAGTTCCTCCTCGGTGGCGCCGGAGCCCTCGGGGTCGCCGGCGCCGTCGGGGTCGGCAGCCTGCTCGTGGGCCAGGAGGATCCGGCTCCGCCACCGCAGCGTGTGCCGGTCCCGCCGCGCCGTCCGACCCCCACCGACGCCGTCTCGACGACCGAGTGGGTCGGCTCCGCCGCCCGCCACCGGGCCGTGCGCCTCGTGACGACGCTGCCGCCCGGGGCCGACCGCGCCGGGCTCCCGGTCTGCGTCGCCCTGCACGGCCTGCGGGGGAACGCGCAGTTCTGGGGCGACGCCGGGACCCGCGGCGTCCTCGGCGACGCCTGGGCGCACGGGGTGCCGCCGTTCGCCGTGGTCGGCCTCGACGGGGGCGACAACTACTGGCACCCCTACCGCGCGAGCGACGACCCGATGCGGATGCTGATCGAGGAGCTCCCCGCCTGGCTGCAGCAGCGGGGGCTCGCGACGCGTCCCGCCACCGGCGACCTGCCCGGCGAGCCCGCCCTGGTCACGGGCATCTCGATGGGCGGTGCCGGCACGCTCATGTACGCGCGCGAGAGGGTGCACCTCGGGCGCCCCGTCCGGGCCGCGGCCGCCGTCAGCCCCGGGCTGTTCACCGACTGGCGGGTGGCCTCGCGCCGCCCGTTCGACGGGGAGGACGACTGGGCGGCGAACGACCCGCTGCGCTTCTACCGCGAGCTGGCCGACGTCCCGACGGGCGTCTGGTGCGGCGACCGCGACCCGTTCATCGACGCCACGCGCCGCTACATCGCGCTCGCCCGCCCCGAGATCGGCCGCGTCAGCCCCGGCCGCCACGACGGCGTGTACTACGGCAGCGTGCTGCCCGACGTGTGGGCGTTCATCGGCCGGCACAGCCGGGACACCTCAGCGGGCGCCACGACCCGCCGGGTGGGCTGAGCGGCCCGGTGGTGCGGCGCGGCCTCAGGCCGACTTGTCGCGGCGCTCCCGCCGCGAGGGCTGCCGCGGGACGATCGTCGGGTTGACGTTCTCCTTGACCGTCTGCTCGGTGACGACGACCTTGGCGACGTCGTCACGACCCGGGATGTCGTACATGACCGGGTTGAGGACCTCTTCCATGATCGCGCGCAGGCCGCGGGCACCGGTGCCGCGCAGGATCGCGAGATCGGCGATCGCCTCGAGGGCCTCGGGCGCGAACTCGAGCTCGACGCCATCCATCTCGAAGAGCTTCTGGTACTGCTTCACCAGCGCGTTGCGCGGCTCGGTGAGGATCTGCACGAGGCTCGGCTGGTCGAGGTTCGACACCGACGCGACGATCGGCACGCGGCCGATGAACTCGGGGATCAGCCCGAACTTGATGAGGTCCTCGGGCAGCGTGTCGCCGAACGACTCGGCGGACTCCATCTCGGCCTTGGACCGGATGTCGGCGCCGAAGCCGAGCCCGCCGCGGCCGACCCGCTCGGCGATGATCTTCTCGAGGCCCGCGAAGGCCCCGGCCACGATGAACAGGACGTTCGTCGTGTCGATCTGGATGAACTCCTGGTGCGGGTGCTTGCGCCCACCCTGGGGCGGCACGCTCGCCGTGGTGCCCTCGAGGATCTTCAACAGGGCCTGCTGCACGCCCTCGCCGGAGACGTCGCGCGTGATCGACGGGTTCTCCGACTTCCGCGCGATCTTGTCGACCTCGTCGATGTAGATGATGCCGGTCTCGGCCCGCTTCACGTCGTAGTCGGCGGCCTGGATCAGCTTGAGGAGGATGTTCTCGACGTCCTCGCCGACGTAGCCGGCCTCGGTGAGCGCCGTGGCGTCGGCGATGGCGAAGGGGACGTTCAGTAGCTTCGCGAGGGTCTGCGCGAGGTAGGTCTTGCCGCAGCCCGTGGGGCCCAGCATGAGGATGTTGGACTTCGCCAGCTCGACGACGTCCTCGTTGCGGCTGCCCTCGCGGTTCTTCTCGCCGGCCTGCACCCGCTTGTAGTGGTTGTAGACCGCGACCGAGAGCGTCTTCTTGGTGTCGTCCTGGCCGATCACGTACTGATCGAGGAACTCGTGGATCTCGGTCGGCTTGGGCAGCTCGTCGAGCTTGACCTCACCGGCCTCGGCGAGCTCCTCCTCGATGATCTCGTTGCAGAGGTCGATGCACTCATCGCAGATGTAGACACCGGGGCCGGCGATGAGCTTCTTGACCTGCTTCTGGCTCTTCCCGCAGAAGGAGCACTTCAGCAGGTCCCCGCCGTCACCGATGCGTGCCATCGCAGCAGACCTCGTGTCCCCTCCGGCGCACCTCGGACGGTGCGCTCGTTCGTGGTTGACCGTACCTGCCCACCCCGTCGGACGGGGAGGTTCGCGCCCAGTGGATCGTGCAGGTCGCGGGCCCGGGACGGCGTGCCGACCCCCGGACCGTGCGGCGCTCCCGCGACGGGCGGTCGGCCCGCTGCGCCGGGTGCGCCGGGGACCGGTGCACCCCGGGCCCGCCCTCGGCGGACGGGCCCGACGTGCGTGCCGGATCAGCGGTTGGCCGAGAGCTTCCGGCTCGCGACGACGTCGTCGATGAGCCCGTAGTCCTTGGCCTCGGCCGCCGTCAGGATCTTGTCGCGCTCGACGTCCTGACGGATCTGCTCGGCGCTGCGGTTGGTGTGGGCCGCGAGCGTCTCCTCCATGAGGCGACGCATGCGGGAGATCTCCGCAGCCTGGATCTCCAGGTCGGACACCTGGCCGTAGAAGCCCTCGGTGGCCGGCTGGTGGATCATCACGCGGGCGTTCGGCACGGCGAGGCGCTTGCCCGGCGCCCCGGCGCCGAGGATGACCGCGGCGGCCGACGCGGCCTGCCCGAGGCAGACCGTCGCGATGTCCGGGCGCACGTACTGCATGGTGTCGTAGATCGCCATGAGTGCCGTGAAGGAGCCGCCGGGCGAGTTGATGTACATCGTGATGTCGCGGTCCGGGTCGTTCGACTCCAGGAACAGCAGCTGCGCCATCACGTCGTTCGCCGAGGCGTCGTCGATCTGCACCCCGAGGAAGATGATCCTCTCCTCGAAGAGCTTGTTGTACGGGTTCGACTCCTTGACGCCGTAGCTCGTGCGCTCGACGAAGGAGGGGAGGATGTAGCGCGCGTTCGGCGAGGCCGGAGCCGTGCCGCCGGGCACGTGGAGCTCACTCATCTGCGTCTCCTGTCTCAGGAACTCTGGCCGTTGCCGTTGCTGGACGGCGTCTCGCTCGCGCGGGTGACCACGTGGTCGATGAAGCCGTACTCGAGGGCCTCCGGCGCCGAGAACCAGCGGTCCCGGTCGGAGTCCTCGGTGATGCGCTCGAACGTCTGGCCGGTGTGCTCGGCGATCAGCTCGGCCATCTCGCGCTTGAGCTTGCGCATGGACTCGGCGCGGATCGTGATGTCCGATTCCGTGCCGCCCAGGCCGCCCGAGGGCTGGTGCATCATGATCTGCGCGTGCGGCAGCGCGAGGCGCTTGCCCTGGGCCCCCGCGGAGAGCAGGAACTGCCCCATCGACGCGGCGAGGCCCATCGCGACTGTCGACACGTCCGGCTCGATCCACTGCATCGTGTCGAAGATGGCCATGCCGGCCGACACGGAGCCGCCGGGCGAGTTGATGTAGAGCGTGATGTCGGACTTGGGGTCCTCGGCGGAGAGCAGGAGCAGCTGCGCCGAGATCTGGTTGGCGATCGTGTCGTTGACCTCCTGACCCAGGACGACGATGCGCTCCCGCAGGAGGCGCTCGTAGACCGAGTCGTTGAGGGTCATCGATCCCCCGGCGGAGCGCATGACCGCCCCGGCCGGGATGGAGAGGTGCTGGCTCACCTGTGTCCCCGCTTTCTCTGCTGAGGTGATCGGTCTGGCGTCGGTCGGGCCCGTCGCATCGACAGTAACCACCGGGACGGGCCGGGAAGTCCGTCGACGGGCCGTGTTCGCTCCTGGCCGATGGATCGGCCGAACGGCGGACTCGGCGACCGCGCCGTGCGTGTCCGGACGGTCAGGCGCGCGTGGTCGAGTCGGGGGCGCCGACGACCTCGGCGTCCGCCTCGTCACCGGCCTCCACCTGCGAGCTCGGGGAGTCGGGATCGCTGGCGTCGGTGTCGGCGTCGGCGACCTGGGTCGCGTCGTCGGCCGGCCCGGCGGCCGCGTCGGCGCCCTCGACGGTGAGCTCGTCCCCGGACTCCTCGGACCCGTCGCCGGTGCCGAACAGCTCCGAGAGGTCGACCTGCGCGCCGTCGGGGCCGTTGACCGTGGCCGCCTGCACGACGGTGGCGAGCGCCTTGCCGCGCCGCACGTCGGCGAAGATCGCACCGAGCTGGTTGGCCTGCTGCGCCTGCTGGATGTACTCCTCGGGGCTCACCCCGAAGCGCTGGGCCTGCATCATGATGCGTTCCATCAGCTCGTTCTGCTCGACCTGGACGCCGGAGTCGTCGGCGATCTTGTCGAGGAGGAGCTGCGTCTTGACCGCCTGCTCGGCGCTGGTGCGCAGCTCCGCGTCGAACTCCTCGCGGGTCTGGCCCTGGGACTCGACGTACTGCGTGAGCTTCTGCTCGTCGTGGTCGAACTCGTGGACGGCCTCGTGGGCGCGGACGTCGACCTCGGACTGCACGACCGACTCGGGCAGCGGCACGTCGGCCGCCTCCAGCAGCGCCTCGAGCACGCGGTCGCGGGCCTGGCTGCCCTGCTCCATCTTCTTGACGCGCCCGTAGCGGGTGCGCAGGTCGTCCTTGAGCTCGTCGAGCGTGTCGAACTCGCTGGCGAGCTGGGCGAACTCGTCGTCGGCCTCGGGGAGCTGGCGCTCCTTGACCGTCTGCACGGTGACCGTGACCTCGGCGTCGGAGCCGGCGTGGTCGCCGGCCACGAGCTTGGTCGTGAACTGCTTGGTCTCGCCGGCGGTCATGCCCTCGAGCGCCTCGTCGAGGCCCTCGATGAGCTGGCCCGAGCCGACCTCGTGGGACATGCCCGTGGTCTGGGCCTCCTCGACGGCCTCGCCGTCGACGGTCGCCGAGAGGTCGATGACGACGAAGTCGCCGTTCTGCACCGCGCGGTCGACGCCGGTCAGCGTGCCGAAGCGCGCCTGCAGACCCTTGAGCTGCTCGTCGACGTCGTCGTCGGTGACCTCGGAGTCGTCGACGTCGACCGAGATCGCCGAGTAGTCGGGCACCGTGATCTCGGGCCGGATGTCGACCTCGGCGGTGAAGGCGACCTTGTCGCCGTCCTCGATCTCGGTGACCTCGATCTCGGGCTGACCCAGCGGCTGGAGCTCGGCCTCGGACACGGCCTCGCCGTACTTCGCGGGCACGGCCTCGTTGACGACCTCTTCGAGCACGACCCCCCGCCCGAGGCGCTGGTCGAGGATGCGCGCGGGCGCCTTCCCGGGGCGGAAGCCCGGGATGCGCACCTGCTGCGCGATCTTCTTGTAGGCCCGGTCGAAGTTGGGCTTGAGCTCGTCGAAGGGCACCTCGACGGCGAGTTTGACGCGCGTCGGCGACAGGTGCTCGACGGTGGACTTCACTGGTCGTCTCTCCTCGGGGCAGGGCGCTCGTGCTGTGACCCGGTAGCCCTGCGGCGTACGACGGGTCGGTCCGTGGCGTGACGCGGGAGGCCACCCTCACCGCTCACGGTCGAGGAGCACCGGAGGCCCGGTGCCTGCACCTGCTGACGCGCCCGCCCGGGCGTGGCGGCGAGTCTAGACGTGACCCCCGACCGCGCGCCGTGGCGCCCGTCGGCGGCCGCGTGTCGAGGCACGGCGCGGGTGGTGTCGCCGCCGGTCTCCGGGAGCCGACCGCCGATCTCATCGACGGGCGCCCGACGTGGGCCGCCGATCGTCATCGGGGACCGCCCACCTCCCGTACCCGCCGACGCGTCGCTCGTTCGGGCGGCGACACGCCGAGACGTGCGACCGTTCGGAGGACAACAGGCCTCCTCCCCGCGCCGTGGGACTCCGCCCGCGCGGCCTGGCACGGTGGTGAGGCCAGCAGCTCAGGTGGCCCCGCCCGCTCCCCGGCGAGGCCCCCGACGAGGAGGGACAGTGATCCGGATGAAGAAGACCCGTGGCTTCATCGAGCGCGCTCTCGAGACCTTCGAGATGTTCGCCGGATACGGCACCAAGCGCCGCAAGCGCGCCCGGCGCTGACGGTGTGACGGGCGGGTCGGCGGCCTCCCCCGAGAGACCTCCCGCGCGGTCGGCGGACTGCTCCCGGTGCCTGGCGCTGTGCTGCGTCGGGCCCGGGTTCACCGCCTCGGCCGACTTCGCGATCGACAAGCCGGCCCGCACCCCCTGCCCGCACCTCGACCCCGACTCCTGGTGCGGCATCCACGACCGGCTCCGGGAGCGCGGCTTCCCGGGCTGTGTGGTGTTCGACTGCTTCGGCGCCGGCCAGCAGGTCGTGCAGGTGACCTTCGGCGGGGCGGAGCGCCGCGTCCCGGCGATGTTCGACGCCCTCGAGGTGCTGCGACCGCTGCACGAGGTGCTCGCGCTGCTCGACGAGGCGGGGCGGTCCCCGGCGGTCGGCACGGAGGCGGCCGCGCTCGTCGCGCGCGTCGAGACGCTGGTCGCCGGGGACGCCGGCGACCTCGCCGCGATCGACGTCGGCGCGGTCCGGCGCGAGGCCGGGGCCCTGTTCGACGAACTGGTCGCCGCCGCCCAGGCCGGCGGGCCAGGCGAGGACCTGCGCGGTGCCGACCTCGTCGGCGCCGACCTGCGGCGCCGCGACCTGCGCGCCGCCCGCCTGCGGGGCGCGCTGCTCGTCGGCGCCGACCTCCGCGGTGTCGACCTCGACCGCGCCGAGCTGCTCGGCGCCGACCTGCGCGGGGCCGACGTCCGCGGGGCGCGGCTGCACGGTGCCCTGCTCCTGACCGCTCCGCAGCTGACCGCGGCCGCCGGCGACGCCGCGACGACCGTGCCCGCCCACCTGGGGCGGCCGGCGCACTGGGCTGCTCTACCGTCGCGCCGGTGACCCTGCGCTCGATCGCGCTGTTCGTCCTCGCCGCGGTCCTCGAGATCGGCGGCGCCTGGCTGGTGTGGCAGGCGCTGCGCGAGGGGCGCGCCTGGTGGCTCGCCGCGCTCGGCGTGCTCGCGCTCGGGTGCTACGGCTTCGTCGCCGCGTTCCAGCCCGACGCCGCCTTCGGCCGTGTGCTGGCGGCGTACGGCGGCGTCTTCGTCGCCGGCTCGCTCGCCTGGGGCGTCGTGCTCGACGGCTACCGGCCCGACCGGTTCGACGTGCTCGGCGCCGTCATCTGCCTCGTCGGCGTCGGCGTGATCATGTACGCCCCCCGCTGAGCCGCGCGTCGAGCTCGGTGAGGTCCGCGACGAACCACAGCTCGCGTCCCTCGTTCGCCTCCCGCATCCAGTCGTCGACGGGCCCGGACGTGTCGCTGAGCGCCCCGACGACCGCGAGGCGCAGGCGGTAGTTCACGAACTTCTGCACGATCGCGCCGGCGACCCCGCTCGACAGCCGCGTGAACGCCGGGTCCAGCCGCCCGACCGGGACCGCCACGACCTCGGCCTCCTCGCCGAACGCCTGCCCGATGACGTCGAGCGCGCCCTGCTCGTCGCCGATCACCGGGCCCTGCTCGGGGAGGACGAGGACCCGCACGCCGTGGCGTTCGGTGGTCTGCGCGGTCACGGGGGTGAGGAGATCAGCGCGATGAACGCTCCCGCGAGCGATTTCGTGCGGTGGCGGCCCCGCCGATGAAGAGCCACCTGTCACGGCGGGGCCGCCGCGGCTGCTCGCGTGAACCGCTGGGAACGATGGTGCCCTGTCGTCACATCGTCGGGGCCTGCGGGTCGCTGTCGTCGCCGACGAAGTGGATGTCGAACTCCTTGTTCGTGATGAACAGGAAGGTGACGTCCTGGTCCTGCGTGGCGCCGTGCTGCATCACGCCGCCCTCCGGGAACCAGACGAAGCTGCCGGCCGGGTAGTCGCCCTGGTGGGTGTTGAGCACCCCGTCGAGCACGTAGACGCCGTGCGCGCAGGGATGGCTGTGCCAGGGGTTGGTGAAGCCCGCCCGGTAGACCATCTTGAGCACGGTCATCCCCGTCTCCGGGTCCTGCACGAGCGGGACGTGCTCGAGGTTCGCCTTGATGTACTCGACCGGGAAGCCCTGCCAGGGCTCGGTGGTCGTGTCGACGACCGTGAGTTCGACGGGCGTGCTCGGGGTGGTCACGAGGCCTCCAGGCGTCGCGGGACGGGGGACGCCACCCGCCTCGCCGCGAGCAGTCGGCTCACCCTGCTGCGCCCCGGCGACGGCGGCAAGGGGTCGTGGGGCGCTACCGCTCGCGCCACATCACCGTCAGGACGGCGCCGAGCACCGCGAGCACCGCGATCCCGGCGACCGAGTGCAGCCCGAACCGCGCGGCCTCGTCCCGGAACCGGGCCTGGGTGAACAGGACGACGAAGAGGACCGCCGTCGCCCCGGCGGACCCGGCGAACACGGTCACGAGCGTCGACGCCGCGTTGCGGGCACGCGTCAGCCCGATCCGTTCCAGCGCCACGGAGTAGAAGACCGCGACGCACGACAGCGCGCAGACCCCGATGAAGCCGAGCGCGTTCAGCGCCACCAGCGGGTCGAGCGCGACGAGCCCCGCGACGGCCGACGCGGCCGTCGTCGCCCCCAGGACCTGCACGGTCCCGCGCGCCAGGATGCGCATGTTCGGGGGCATCACCAGGCCGAAACTAGACCCGGCGTGATCCGCGGCCGTCACTCGCCGCTCTCCGCGCCTCCGGTTCGTCCGGCTGCGCGAGGGCAGTGGTCGGTTCGGCCGCGCTCAGTGGTCGTACGGGCTCCGTGGCGGGCGCGGGTGGGTCGCGTGGTCGGCATGGTCGGCGGCACCAGGGGCACCCGGCTCGTCGGGACGGGGCACCTCGTCCGCCGGCCGCGTCGACCACTGCCCGCGGGCCCGCACCCGCAACGTGACCACCGCGGCGACCGCGCCCACGGCCCCGATCACGAGGAACGGGCCCAGCAGAAGGACCATCCAGTCACCCACGCGTCCACCCCCTCTCGGTCCGCGGACCCTGCCACACGCACGGACCCCGGGGGATCTCCCTCGACGCCTTCGGCCGGACGTCAGCCCGCGGTCGGCGGCTCCACCGATCAGCGATGCGCCTCCGCGTCGTCAGTACCGGTAGCCCCTCGCACCGGTGGAAGGATCGATGACCATGAGCGACGCCGCACCGGCAGGCGCCGACGAGGCCACCTTCGTCGCGACCGCCCGCGCGGAGGACTCCGCGCAGTTCGCGCTCCTGACCGAGCGCCACCGGCGTGCGGTGCAGGTGCACTGCTACCGGATGCTCGCGCACTACGAGGACGCCCAGGACCTGACCCAGGAGACGTTCCTGCGGGCGTGGAACAAACGGGCGTCGTTCGACGGTCGCGCAGCGCTGCGGACCTGGCTGTACCGGATCGCGACGAACGCCTGCCTGGACTTCCTGGAGAAGCGCAACCACCGCACGCCCGTACCGGCCGACCTGCCGGGTGCGGGCTCCGAGGTCCGGTACCTGCAGCCCTACCCGGACCGGATGCTTCCCGAGGACCCGCACGACGCGGCGGTGGCGCGGGAGACGATCGAGCTGGCGTTCATCGTCGCCGTGCAGCACCTGCCGCCACGGCAGCGCGCGGTGCTGATCCTGCGCGACGTCCTCGGCTGGCCGGCGGCGGCGACCGCCGACGCGCTCGAGCTCAGCGTCGCCTCCGTGACCAGCGCCCTCCAGCGAGCGCGCGCGACGATGCGCCGACAGCTGCCCGACCGCCGGCTCGACTGGCGCGCCCCCGCGACGCACGACCTGTCGGACGACGAACGCGCGACGGTGACGGCCTGGGTGGACGCCCACGAGCGCAACGACCTCGAGGGGCTCCTGTCCCTGATGCGCGAGGACCTGCGCTTCGCGATGCCGCCGGACCCCGGCGTCCTGGTCACCGCCCGGTCCGCCCTGGACTCCTGGGTCGCGAACGGGTTCGGCGGGCCCGGTTACGACGACTGGCGCTGCCTCGTCACGACCGTCAACCGGATGCCCGCCGTCGCGGAGTACCTCCGCACGCCCGACGACCCCGTGTACCGGCTGTTCGCGATCGACGTCCTGCTCATCGTCGACGGGAAGATCGCCGAACTCACCGGGTTCCCCGCTGCCGACAAGCCGTGGCTGGGCCTGCCCGCGACCCTGTGATCTCCAGCGTGATCTCCGCCGTGGTCACCGCCGCGTCTCGTAGCGGGCCAGCGTCACGCCGCCGGGGAACGACCGGGTCTCGACCAGGTCCACGGTCACCCAGCTGTCCAGCGCCGTGAAGAACGGCGTGCCGCCACCCACCAGGACGGGATGGGTGACCAGGGCGTACTCGTCGATCAGCCCGGCGCGCATGGCGGCCCCGGCGAGCGTGGCACCGCCGATGCCCATCGAGCCGCCGTCCTCGGCCTTGAGCCGGGTGATCTCGGCGACCGCGTCGCCGCTGACCAGCCGGGCGTTCCCGGCGACCTCGCCGAGCGTCGAGGAGAACACCACCTTCGGCGTGTCCCGCCAGTTCCGCGCGAACTCGATCTCCGCCGCGGTGGCGCCGGGCCGCTGGTCGCCGGTCGGCCAGAAGGAGCTCATCTCCTCCCAGAGCTTGCGACCGTACAGCGACAGCTCCCGGGCCTGCTCCTGCTCGAGCCACCACGCGAAGAGCTCGTCGCCCGGCCCGGCGTGCGCCTCGGCGTCCCCGCCGCTCCAGCCGATGTCGTCACCGGGCGCGGCGATGTAGCCGTCCACGGTCAGGTTCATCGCGAAGATCAGTTTCCGCATCGTGCCAGCCTCCGGTGAGTCGGTCCCACACAGAGAGACGGGCGGGGCGCGGGGAACTGATCGGTGCGGGGTCGGACGTCGCGGCTGACGTCAGCCCACGGTGTTCCTCGCGCCGGGCCCGGAGGTCCCGCCCGGCAGGTGGCGCGCGAGGGCGTCCCAGCTCACGTCGTGCTCGATCTCGGCGGCCTCGGCGGGCGCACCACCTCGCAGCCCGAACAGGCGCTTGGAGACGAGCAGGTAGACGACGACGGCGACGTTGATGACGATCCCGATGATCGTGCCGGGGCTCGCGGAGCTGCTGAGCTGGAGCACCTGGGGAACCAGGAGCATGGTGGTCAGGACGGTGCTGAGGTACTGGCCCCAGCAGGTCGCCCGCCACAGCCCGATTCCCTCGACGGCCTCCAGCACGAGCAGGACGAGGACCCCGGCGGCGACGAGCCACAACGGTCCGGCGCCGCGGGAGAGCAGGCTCTGCAACCCGGCGACCGTCTGACCTCCGATGATCTCCTGGAGCGAGGCGGCACTCCCCACGAGGCTCTCGCGGAGAGCGGTCCGGTTGGCCAGGACGGCGACCACGCCGCCGAGCACGAACAGCAGAACGAGCACGTTGAAGGCTCGCGTCAGCGCGATCAGACGCAGGACGACACGGCTCTTGAGTGGACGCCCCCGCGTCGGCAGGACGACCTCGTCAGGAGCCGCCACGGTCCCGCGGATCGGCGTGCTCGGGGCCGGCAGCAGGATCCACGCGTCGCAGCGCAAGCATCGATGCGCCCGTGCTCCGTGGCCGGCGTCCCTGACGATCAGCGCGTCCTCGTCGGTGACCGAGGCGGCGTCGGTGCCGATCAGGACGTGGCCGTTCCAGGCGCACGACAGCAGCTCGAAGCACAGACGAGACCGATGCTGTTGGGTGCCCGTGCCGGGAGGCCGCACGAAGCCATCGGCCGAAGCCTGCGACTGCATCAGGTGGGCCTACCCGGCATCCGGAGCGCGCAAAGGACCACCGCGGCATCGATGCCACGGCGTGTAGCGAGTGAATCTCTCCCTCGGCGGCGAGGGGGTCGCCACGGAGCCGATCGCGAGGGAGGAGGACCCGTGACCGGTGTTGGTGCAGTCATGGGTGCAGGTGCAGGCACACAGGACCCCGCGGCGGGTCTCCTGGACCCGTCCTCGCAGGTCGGACCGGTCGGGGTGGCGGGATTCGAACCCACGGCCCCTCGCTCCCAAAGCGAGTGCGCTACCAAGCTGCGCCACACCCCGTGTCGGCGAGTCTAGGGGCGAGGCGCGGGGACCGCGGAGGCGACGCTGCCTCCCGGCCCGTGTCGCGGGCGCGTCACGGTCGACGCGCCGGCGGGGTCAGTCCAGCCCGCGGACGATGTGGTCGTCCTCGAGGCCCTCGACACTGTCGATGGTCTCCACTGCGGTGTTCATCCCCGACTCCTCTCCTCGATGCTCGCCGGTCGTCCCATCGTGGCGAGGAGTACATCCCTACCGACCGGTATCGGTAAGAGGTCACGTCTTAATGATCGTTTCAGTCGATCGGTCAAGACCCGGACGGGTCGAGATCAGGAGCGCGTCATCCACCGCCGCACCCGCCCGGAGGTGCGTGGGGCGCTCGTGATCACCGAAGCCGGCCCCCGCCGCCCCGTGACCGACGGGGAGTTCGTGCGCAGGAAGCAACGAAGATCCGGTTGAGCACGCCGGCAGGACGTTCGCGCGACCAGAGCCACGTCCGGGGCCACCGGAAGAAGGACGGAACGGCCATCCGCTACGGTGGGCATGGGCCGTATCGGCCCGCCGCGGGCGTAGCTCAATGGTAGAGCCCCAGTCTTCCAAACTGGCTACGCGGGTTCGATTCCCGTCGCCCGCTCCACAGCGACACCGCAGGTCAGCGCGTCGTCGACCCCCACGCCGGGGACTCCTCCCGATGTCGTGACTCCCCGGCGTGCGATTAGCGTGCGATTAGGACGCCGCCGCATCGTCGCCCTCCTCGTCCTCATCAGCCGGCCGTGATCGCTCGACGTGAGCGCTGAGGCTGTCCGCGATCGCCCGATCCCGCTCGTCGCTCGCGTGCTGGTAGATCAGCGCCGCGCGCATCGAGGCGTGGCCCATGCGCCGCATCAGCTCCCGGGTGCTGGCGCCCGAGATCGCTGCGAGCTGGTTGCCCGTGTGCCGCAGGTCGTGGAAATGGAACCCGGCCGGGAGCCCGACGTTGACGACGGTCTTCGTCCATGCCGTCTCGCGGTGGAAGTTGCCACGACGCAGCGCCCCTCCTCGCGACCCGGTGAACAACAACCCTGCGGGTCCCGGCTCGCCGAAGCGCTCGACGTGCTCGGCCAGCTCCTCGATCAGCACGTCAGGCAACGCGACGCCCCGGACGCCCGCCTCGGACTTCGGAGGCCCCACGACCATCTCGCCGCCCTGGGTCTGTCCGAGGCTGCGGTGCACCCGCAGCACCTTGGCGGTCAGGTCCACGTCACAGCGCCGCAGTGCGATCAGCTCACCCCACCGCAGGCCGGTGAACGCCGCCGCCAGGACCAGCGCCCGGTAGCGGTCCGGAAGGGCGGCACGTAGGGCGAAGACCTCCGGGACCGAGGCGAACGGGCGCTCCGGCGTCCGGTACTGGCCGGCGCCCTTGATGCGACACGGGTTCCGCTTCACGCGCCCGTCGTCGACCGCCGTCGCCATCACCGCGTGCAGGAGTCGGTAGGCCTTTGCCGTCCGATCCTCCGAACGCCCCGACGCGAGCAGCAACGCGCGCCAGGTTCGGACCCGCTCGGTGCTCAGGTTCGCCAGCTCGACGGCCGACAGGAACGGCTCGATGTGAAGCCGCCACAGACTCGCGTACTCCTCGCGGGTCCGGCGAGAGCACCGGTGCTCGGCGATCCACTGACGGCCGTACTCCCCCAGCTCGACCTCTCCGAGGTAGGGGTCGGTCCAGTCGCCGCGCAGCATCTCGCCTTCCAGCACCGACAGCCACTGCTCGGCGTCGCGTTTGCGCTCGAAGGTCTCCGGGGCGACGCGTCGCTGGCCGTCCTCGCCGAGGTAGCTGGCCTGGTAGCGGCCCGAGGGCAGCTTACGGATCGACCCGAAGCGCCGGTGGCCCTTCTTGTTCGCCATCACGCCACCCCCCGTCGCACTGAACCGCCCCGGCGTGTCCGGAGACCTGATCGTCTGAGGAGATCTGGTCATGTCACGTCGATCCCAGCCGCCGTATCCCGCGGAGCTGAAGCAACGAGCGGTGCGGATGGTGGGCGAGATCGAGGCCGACTACGAGTCGCCGTGGCAGGCGATGCGCGCGGTCGCGGAGAAGCTCGGGATCGGGTCGACCGAGACCGTGCGGCTCTGGGTGCGCCAAGCCGAGATTGACGGCGGGACCCGGCCAGGCGCGACGACTGAGGAGTCCGACGAGCTCAAGCGGCTGCGCCGGGAGAACGCCGAGCTCAAGCGGGCCAACGACATCCTCAAGGCGGCGTCGGCTTTCTTCGCGGCCGAGATCGACCGGCCACATCGTCGCTCGTGAGGTTCATCGAGCAGCACGCCGCCCACACCTCGGATGGGCGGCGTTGGGGCGTCGAGTCGATCTGCACCGTGCTCACCGAGCTCGGTGTGTCGATCGCCCCCTCCACCTACTACGACGCCCGCCGTGCCCGGGCCGCCGTCTGTGACAGCCAGGCGCGATGAGCATCTGGCCGGCGAGGTCGCCCGGGTGCACGCCGAGAACTACGGGGTCTACGGCGCCCGCAAGGTCTGGGCCCAACTGAACCGCGAGGGCATCGAAGTGGCCCGCTGCACCGTGGAGCGGCTCATGCGCGCCCAGGGCCTGGCCGGGGTGCGCCGCGGACGCCGGTTCCGCACCACCATCGGTGGTCAGGGTCCGCGAGCCCAAGACCTGGTCGGGCGCGAGTTCAACCCGCCCGCCCCCGACCGGCTCTGGGTCGCCGACTTCACCTACGTGGCGACCTGGTCGGGGATGGTCTATGTCGCCTTCGTCATCGACGCCTACTCCCGGCGCATCATCGGCTGGCGCGCGGCCACCACCATGCGCACTGACCTGGTGCTCGACGCGCTCGAGCAGGCCGTGTGGACCCGTGAACAGCAGGGCGTCAACGAGCTCGCCGAGCTGGTCCATCACTCCGACGCCGGCTCGCAGCCCAGATTCAACTGGTCGACGCAACATCAGCTATTGGACTGACCGTAGGTGATCATCGAGGACCTCGCTAGGAGTGCGCCAGCCGAGTGTCTTGCGAGGTCGGGTGTTGAGCGCAGCGGCGACGGCGTCGAGCTCGTCGCGACGATGCCGGGACAGGTCGGTGCCCTTGGGGAAGTACTGACGAAGAAGGCCGTTGGTGTTCTCGTTGGTGCCGCGCTGCCAGGGACTGTGTGGATCGCAAAAGTAGATCTCTAATCCGGTGTCGATCCGCAGCGTCGTGTGCTGGGCCATTTCCGCGCCCTGGTCCCAGGTCAACGTCCGGCGCAGCGCCTCGGGCAGCGTGGTGATCTGGGTGGCGATCGCGTCGCGGACGGCTTCAGCGCCGTGCCCGGCCAGCGCCGGCCCGTTCTTGGTCTTCGGGTCGTCGCCTTGGCGGTGTCCGGGCATCGGGGGAAGCTCGAGCAGCATCGTGAAGCGGGTTGTGCGTTCGACCAGGGTGCCGATCGCGGAGCTGCCCACTCCAAGGATGAGGTCGCCTTCCCAGTGCCCGGGTACCGCGCGGTCCTCCACCTCGGCCGGGCGTTCGCTGATCATCACCTCAGGGGTGACGAACTTCTTGCCCCGCCCACGCACTCGGGCCCGGGGCACCCGCAGCACCCGCCCGGTGCGCAGGCACGCGGCCAGTTCGCGGCGCAGTGCGCCACGGCCCTGCACGTAGAGCGACTGGTAGATCGCCTCATGGGAGACCCGCATGGACTCATCGTCGGGGAACTCCACCGGCAGCCGGTGCGCGATCTGCTCGGGGCTCCACGCGGTGGCCCACTGCCGGTCCTGGCGCGGCCCGTGCCGACGCTTGCGCCACGGAACTTGCGGGCCCGCGATCGGGCGCCCGTCCGGGGCGCTGATCTCTCCGGCCAGCCGCTCGCTCACGTACTCACGCAGCTGAGGATTCGCGGCGAGCTTGGCGGTCTTGGGGCGGCGAGCCCGCCGTTCGGCGTGCCACTGGGCCACCGACGCCCGGTAGTCCAATCGGCCACCCCGGGTTGCGGCGTTGCGGCGCAGCTCTCGCGAGATCGTCGAGGGGTCGCGACCGGTCCGCCGGGCGATCTCGCACACTCCGAGACGCTGGGCCCGCAGCAGCGCGATCTCCTCGCGCTCGGCGAACGAGAGATAGCGACCAGTGGGCTCGTCGAGGGTGATCGGCGCCATTCCGCCACCGTCACGGAACCACCGCGTCCCTACCGGAACCGACACACCGCACCCCAGCGCGGCGTCCTCGCTCGAGGCGCCCTCGGCGATCAACCGCCAGAACCTCCGCGCCACATCACGCTGATTCGCCGGCGGCCGACCCGGTGACTGCATCGGCGCCCGCCCCGCACGCTCCGAGGACCGCGTCCTTGCCCGTCCTGCCACAACACCCTCCTCGACCAGGATGTTGCGACGACCCCTTGAACCCGAGCAGTACACCTCGATCGCGTTCACCGAACGCCTCGCCGAAGCCGGCGCCGCCCCCTCGGTCGGCTCGGTGGGGGACGCCTACGACAACGCCCTGGCCGAGTCGACGATCGGGCTGTTCAAGACCGAGCTGATCAAGCCGAGGGCGCCGTGGCGCACCGTCGAACAGGTCGAGATCGCCACCCTCGAATGGGTCGACTGGTTCAACCACCGGCGCCTGCACTCCACCTGCGGCGACATCCCACCCGCCGAACTCGAAGCCGCCCACTACCGTCACCACCAGCCCCACCCGGAGCCGGTGCAGTCAAGCCCGTAGCTCTCCGGACACGCCGGGGCGGTTCAAGTCGGTCCGCGCGAGGGGCCGTTCAAGATCGTTTGCTTCCTCCCTTGCTGGCGAGCCTCCGACGGCCGAAATGCCCGCGTGCGCGGTGGGGCCAAGAACGGGCCCCACCCACTACGCGCCGACGCCCCGTGCCGCTTGGGTTGGAGGCCCATATGGCGACATGCGAGGCTGCGCCGCCTCAGCCTCAGAATTCGATGGTGTCTTTGGGTCGGGCGGCGCGCGCCGGCGCGGTGGTGAGCCAGGTCGCGACGCGGGTGAGTTTGACGTTCGTGTCCTGGGAGGATTTGACCAGCATCTGGAACGCGGCATGGGCGTCGACCGTGAACCGTTCCATAAGGATGCCCTTGGCTTGTCCGATCAAGTCACGGCTGTCGACGGCCTTCTGCAGGTGCGCGGCGTGGTTGGCGCCGTAGAGCACGAGAGCGGCTTGCACACCGAACAGCCCGCACAGGGTGCGGCTTTGCTCGTCGAACGCATCGGCCGTCGCCGAGTACAGATTCAGCGCTCCGCGCATGCTGGTTTCGGTGGACAGCTGGGTGGACATCAGGCCCAGGTAGCCGGCCTCGACCGCATAGGGCGCGAACCGGGGCCAGCGGTGCATATCTTCGTCGGCGAGGTCCTGGGCGACGATGATCCCGTTGGGCGGCGGGTCGTCGATGGCCCCGATGCAGGGTCCCTCGCGTAGCTCGGACTGGGTGTCGTCGAGTTTGCGGATCAGGTCGGTGGTGGGATGGCGGGTCTCGATGCGTTCGTGCACGGTCAGCGAGATGCTGGCGGCGTCGACCGCAGGGATGGTGTCGACAGCCGCGATGACGATCCGGGCGAGGGTGTCTTCGAGGTCGCGGATGCTTGGCTGTTGAGCCAGCGCGCGGCCGGCGTTGCGCATCGCGAGGACAAGCTCGTCGTTCTGGGTGGCTTCCATGTGCGGTCTCTCCATCCGCCGAGGGCGTGGGAGACGGGACGCGACACCTGGGGGGTGGAGCGAGGAGGCAGAGCCGAGCAACATGCATTCGTTCCACCCCCGCCCCGAACAGGGTGACGGAGGATGCACATGAAGAACGAAACCACCGGGCACGCACCGCTGTGATCGCAGCGGCATCCCGAGTCCAATGCCGACCCTAGGGGTGGAGCCGGTCGCCTGACCGTACACGGCCTAGCTCGGAACAGCGTTGCGCCTGCACAGCGCCGCAATCACGACGACGAGGAGGAGGAGTCGGTGCTCCCGTCGTCCCCGCTGTCCTGGCCGACCTCATCTCGGCGCTGGCGTTCGCGGTAGCCGTAGGCCGCGCGGCGCACGGCGTCCTCGCTGTCGAGCCCGGAACCCAGGGCACCGGCGACGGTGGCCAGGCCGGTGGCCAGCCAGGCGAGTAGGAAGTGGTCGCCGTATGTGGGTGGTCGCCCGAGGGAGGAGCCGAGCACCGAGGGCTCGAGGAAGAACAGTGAGCCGAGCAGGCTGAGCACGTAGACCGCGACGAACATGACCAGCACCCCGATACTCAGGGTGATCACGGTGGAGGCGTTGTAGAGGAGGGTCTCCTTGCGCTCGCTCTGGTCGCGGGCGCGTTCCCACAGGTGGTGGGCGCCGATGATCCAGGCGACCATCAGCGCCACCGACACCACGGTGGTCACGACGAGCTTGCCAGCCCCGAGCAGGGTGGAGAGTTCCCAGACCGTCGTCGAGGTGATGATCAGGTACGCACCGGTGGCCAGGACGGCAGCCAGGGCGCTGCGCATACCGACCAGGAGGCGCCAGGGCTGGTTGGTGCGCACCATCCCGGCGAGCAGACGCGCCCGCCCGCGTCGCGGGGTGGTCACGTAGCGCCGGGTGTGCTCGCCATCGCCGGCCTGGACAGCGCGCACCGGCTGAAGGCGACTCGCGAGTGCGCGCGCGAGCCGGCTCGGCTGGTCCTCTCCGCGGTCGAGGCCGGCGTCATCGTCGGTGAGGTCGTCGACCAGCCGCACGATCGCGTGGCGCACCTTGTGGTGCTGGCCGAACGCGCCGAACCCGGGCAGGGAGAGCCCGGCGACACGACGATCGTGGTCGAGGTCGACCAGAATCGGCTGGTCGTCGTGCTGCATCGGCAGGTCGGTGAGGTAGATGCCGATGTCCCAGTCGGTGTCGGCGGTCTGGTCGGCGATCGCGCCGATAACCTCCTCGGGGTCCTGCACCGAGGCAGTGACCGGGTGGGTCATCGTGCGGACATCCCATGTGATCCCGCGGTCGACCCGCGCCGCGAGCTCATCGGGCAGGTCCTCGACCAGCTTCGCCGCGACCTCCGCAGGGGTGTCGGGGTCGGCGAGCAGGCCCACCACCAGCGTGCGGCGACCCGCCGCCACCGAACTCGGGCCCTGTTCCTGTTCGAGGTCAGTCATCGGTCCTCCAGACCGCCCACGCCACCAGGCCGGCAACGAAGGCGGCGGGATGAACGGCACAGCCCGGACGGCAAACCCTGGTGAGGACGATTCCCCTGTTCTCGCCAGGGCTCCCCGCGCTGTATGGCCAGACCGTTCGTCATGGAGTTGTCAAGGATCGATCTTGCCGGGCCGTACCGCCGGAGCCGGCGAGGTGACATGCGGTCCGAGCCTCCACGCTCGTCTTCACGGGCACTCGGTGCGAAAACTCGACTCAGACCGCTTCCCTGACCCTCGCTCGCCCTCGACCACACGCGGTCGGGCAGCACCAACACGAAGCGGTCATTGGCGTGCGATTGGCGTGCGATTAAGTGCGGTCACTCTGGGCCAGCACCGGAACCAACCGACGGGTTTCGGTCCAGGTCAGCCGTCCTGACCGGGCCCTTGGCGCGGCCTTCCAAACTGGCTACGCGGGTTCGATTCCCGTCGCCCGCTCCAGCCCGTCGTCGCAGGTCAGGTACCTCGGACGGGGACCGCTACTTCTGCAGCAGGTCGGCGGCTCGCCAGAAGGCTGCGGCGTCCTCGGTCGGAATCCGCTCGATCAGCGCCCTGCGGACGGCTCCGGCGTGCGCGACCCGGGCGGCGGCGAGCGCTCGTCGCCGTCGCCGGGCTCGCCGACCCACCGCTGCGGCTCGCGCTCGGCACCGACGCGGTGGCCCTGGCGCGGGATGCGGCGCGACGGTGGGCGGAGCAGGACCGCCGGTGGGCCGACCTCGGCGCCGCCGTGGGCTTCGGCGCCGGTCCCGGTGGCACGTAGGCGGCCGGCTCCCCACGGCGACGCGACCGCGACGGGACGACGGCGCCCGTCCCGGGTCTCAGACCTCCGCGGGGCGCCGTCGCCACAGCCCCAGCCCGACATACATCCCGACGAGCGCGACGGCGAGGCCGATGACGGCGGGGATCGTCAGCTGCTCGCCGAGGATCGGGACGGCCGCCAGGGCGGTCGTCGCCGGCACCAGGTTGAGCAGCGAGCTCACGTGCACCGTCGAGCGCCACCGCAGCAGCAGGAACATGAGCACGAACGCGCCGGCGGAGTTGATGACGCCGAGCCAGACCGACACCGCCCAGCCCACGGCGTCGGTGGGCAGCCAGCCCGCGCCGAGGAACGGCATCGCCACGACGGTGACCACCAGCGAGGTCGCCATCTGCACCGCCACGCTCGTGGCGACGGGCGTGCGGTCGTTGAACCGCTTCTGGTACAGCGTGCCGGACGCCATCGAGAGCATGCCGAACACCGGCAGGAGGACCGCGGAGCCGAGCGACCCGCCGAGCTTGCCCGCCAGGACGATGTAGACGCCGCCGGCGCCGATGAGCAGCCCGATCACGGGTGCCGCGCCCAGCCGCGTGCCGAGGACGAGCGGGGTCAGCAGTCCCACGAGCAGCGGCGCCATGCCGAGGATCAGGCTGTTCAGCCCGGCCGGCACCCCCGCGGCGAGACCCGTGTAGACGAAGGCGAACTGACCCACCTGCAGGAGCAACGCGGTCAGCGCGAGGTGCCCCCACGCCCGTCCCCGGGGCAGGCCGGGCCGGGTGAGCGCGATCGCGACGAGCACCACGGCCAGCGCGATGAGGAAGCGCCACAACAGCACCGTCGGCACGGCCATGTGGGCGGTGGCGATCTTCCCGACGATGAAGCCGGACGCGTAGACGGGGACGAACGCGATGCTGAGCAGCACCACGAGCCACCGCGCGGGAGACCCCGCGTCCCCGACCTCGTCGCTCGTCGCGGGCGCGACCGTGTCGACCCGCGCGCCACCGAGCATGGTCGCCAGTCCATAGCACGGCTAACGACAACGCAAACCGTCGTGGCTCACACCGCCGTGACGGACCGGCCGCTCAGGCGGGCTGGTCGAGCAGCTCCCGCAGGTGCCGGTCGATCTGGGGCATGTAGTCCGGGTTGACGTCGAAGAGCCCGAGGTGCCCCAGCACGTCGTCGACGACCCGCAGCTCGGATCCCTTGACCATCGCCTGCTCGGCCGCGCAGTCGCGCACGGGGAAGAACATGTCCTCGCTGATGGGCATGACGAACGTCGTCGCGGTGATGCGTCCGAGAGCCGCGGCGAGGTCGCCGCCGGTGTGCCGTGCGACGTCGCCGCGCTGCCACTTCCACGCCATGCACAGCAGGTCGTTCGGGTCCATCACCGCGAAGTAGGGCTGCAGGAAGCCGGCGAGGAAGGCGTCCATGTCGTCGAACCCGACGGCCGTGTACACCTTCTGCTTCCAGAACTCGGTGGAGAAGCCCATGACGCCCCACATCCGGGCGTGGCGCTCGAGCCCGGCCGCGACGTCGGCGGGGCTGCGGTACTCGCCGCCGTTGAAGCCCGGATCGCTGGTGATCGCCTCGACGAGGGTCCGGGTGAACAGGAAGTCGTGGTCGGTGTTCTGCGCGGTGCCGGCGATCGGGGCGGCGCGGCGGACCTTGTCGGGGAAGCGGACGGCCCACTCGTAGGTCTGCTGGGCGCCCATCGACCCGCCGACGACGAGGGCGAGGCTCTCGATGCCGAAGTGCTCGCGCAGCAGGCGCTCCTGCGCGACGACGTCGTCGCCGATGCGGACGTGGGGGAAGGCGGACATGGCGAGGTCGGCGTTGGCGCCCGCCGCGTTGTGCGGGGAGGTCGAGATGCCCGAGCCGATCTGGTCGACCACGACGATGAACCAGCGCGACGGGTCCAGCGCGTGGCCTTCGCCGATGTAGTGCTCCCGCCAGATCTGGTGGGTCCCCGAGTACCAGGTGGTGACGAGGACGGCGTTGTCCTTCGCGTCGTTCAGCGTCCCGAAGGTGATCACGCCGAGCTGGCAGTCGGGGATCGACCCGCCCTCCTCGAGATCGAGTCGCCCGACGCTGATCAGGTCGTGGTCGCCGTGGTATTCGGTGCCGTAGTACGGGTTCTCGATCGCTGCCATGGCGCCAGCCTGGCAGCCTCTGTGTTCCGGATCACTGTCCGAACGGACGGGATCGAGATCGTCACCGGAGGGGCCGTGGACTGGAACCCGCTGCTGCGCGACCAGATCGAGTTCCCGTGGAGCTCGTTCCGGCCGCGGCTCGACGACCTGACCGACGAGCAGTACTTCTGGGAGCCCGCGCCGGGCGCCTGGAGCGTCCGGCCCCGCGGGCAGGCCGTGTCGTCGATGGCGGCGGGCGGCGGCGACATGGTGATCGACTTCGCCTTCCCGGAGCCGGACCCGCCACCGGTGACGACGATCGCCTGGCGGCTGGGGCACGTCATCGTCGGCGTGCTGGCGATGCGGGTCGCCGGACACTTCGGGGGCCCCGCGGTCGACTACGGCAGCCACCACTACGCGCCGACGGCCCGGGAGGCGCTCGCGCAGCTCGACGACGCCTACGCGGCGTGGACGGCCGGGGTGCGCGAGCTCGGGGAGGCCGGGCTCGCCTGGCCGTGCGGCCCGAGCGAGGGCCCGTACGCCGACGAGCCGATGGCGGTGCTCGTGCTCCACATCCACCGCGAGCTGCTCCACCACGGCGCGGAGATCGCGCTGCTGCTCGACCTCCACCGCGCCCGGTCGGGCTGATCCCGGCGCGGCGGACGGCGGGGGCCCCGACCGCTCCGGAGCGCTCCGGCATCATGGGCGGCAATGGCCACCGGGACGGCGGACGCGACCGTGACGACCACGCCTCCCGGGACACCGGGCTCCCCCGCCGGGCCCCGCCCGCGGGACCGGGTGCTCGTCGGCGTCGCCGCGGGCGTCGCCGCCTGGCTGCTCCTCGTCCTGGCCACGCGCCTGCCGTTCGGCTCGCCGCTCGGGGTCGAGGACAACGGCGACGGCTACCGGCTGTTCTGCGGCGCGGGGCTGACCCCGAACACCCTCGACGGGTTCGCCAGCTGGAAGAACGGGTGGATCGCCTCGTACGCCCTCGGGCCGCCGACCTGCGCCGACCCGGTGCCGTCCTCCGCGCTGGTGATCGCGCGGCTGTCGACCCTGCTGGTCTCCGGGACGTGGTCCCCGGTGGTGCTCGGCTGGATCTACGCGGTCCTGGTCGGCGTGGCCGTGGGCCTCGGGGCGTGGGCCGCCTCGGCGGCCGGGCGCCGGCGCGCGCTCGCACTGGCGATCCCGGTGCTGCCGCTGGCCGCCGCGACCTTCCCGCGCTTCTTCGTCTCCACCTACAGCGAGCCGGCCGGTCTCCTCGGCGCCGTCGCGGCCGCCGCCGGCGTGGCGGCGGTGCTGGTCACCCGCCGCGAGCACCGGGGCGCGCGCGTCACCGCCCTCGTCCTCACCGCCGCGGGCGGGCTGCTCGCGACCACCGCGAAGGTCGCCTACGTGCCCCTGCTCGCGGCCGCCGTGCTCGTCTGCGCGGTCACGGCGATCGGCGTCCGGCACGCGCGTCGCGCGGGACCGGCGCTCGCCGTCGTGACCGTGCTGGTCGCCGCCCTCCCCGTGACCGCCGCGCTGGAGCGCCAGCAGCAGTTCTACGCATCGGTCAACGCGCACAACCTCGTCTTCACGACGGTCCTGCTCGAGCTCGGGCCCTCCGCGGCCGCCGACCTCGGCATGCCGCCCGCGGCCGTGGCGAGGACCGGCGACGGCTACTTCAACGACGAGCCGCGCCCCGACGGGGAGGCGTGGTGGGAGGACGCGATCCTCGACCACCCCGACGCGACGCGGACGGCGGCGCTCGCCCTGCTCGCCGAGCACCCGGGGGCCGCGGCGCGGGCGGTCGGCGTGGGGCTGCAGGCGACGACGTTCGCCGACCTCCGCTACCTCGACTCACCGCCGACGCCGGCGTCGATGCTCTCGACGACGTCGGGGGACCTGGGCATGTCGGGCTCCCGCCAGCCCGACCTGTCCCGCGCCCTGAGCGACACCGGCCGGCCCCCGTGGCTGCCGACCGCGCTCGTCGTCGTGGCGTTCGCCGCCGCCGCCACCGCGCGGTGGCAGGGCCGCGCGGCCCGCTGGTCGCTCGCTGCGGGGCTCGCCGCGGGGACGGCGCTGGCGCTCGTCGTCGTCGCGGTCGCCGGGGACGGCTACTACGAGGTGTTCAAGCACGTCTGGCTCGCGGCCTACCTGCTCGCCCTGGCGGGGCTGTGCCTGGCCGGGGCGGCGACCACGGGCGTCGCGGGGCTGGTGCGGCGGCGCCGGGGGTAGGAAGGACCCGTGCGCGGCTACGGGTTCGTCGGTGTCGGTGGTCCGGATCAACAGGCGTTCCTCGACGTCCCGGTGCCCGAGCCGGGCCCCGGGGAGCTGCTCGTGCGGGTGCGCGCCGCCGGGGTCAACCCCGGCGACTGGCGGATGCGCAACGGCGAGTACGGCACCGTCGGCCCGGCGGTGCTCGGGCGCGAGGTCGCGGGCACCGTCGTCGCGGTGGGGCCCGACGTCACCGGCGTCGGTCCCGGTGACGAGGTCTTCGGCGGCTGTCCCGGGATGGTCGGCGGCTGGGCGGAGCAGGCGCTGGTGACGGCGTCGTTCGCCGCGCACCGCCCGCCCGGGGTCTCGGCCCGGGACGCTACGGCGTTGCCCGTCGCGGCGGGCACCGCGTTCGACGCCCTGGACAACCTCGCGCTGCCCGCGGGAGCCACCCTGCTCGTCAACGGCGCCGGCGGCGGCGTCGGCATCCCGACCGTCCAGCTAGCCCGGGCCCGCGGCCTGCGGGTGGTCGGCACCGCGAGCGAGGCCAAGCAGGACCTGCTGGTCGAGCTCGGGGCCACGGCCGTCGTCGGGGGCCGCGACGTCGCGCACCACGTCCGCGCGGCGGCCCCGGACGGCGTCGACGGGGTCTTCGACCTCGTCGGCGGCGACGCGCTGCGGGCCGTCGCGCCCCTGACCGACCCGGCGCACCTGTTCTCCGTCGCCGACAAACCACTGGTCGCCGAGCTCGGCGGGCGCGACGTCGCCCGCGACCGCAGCACCCGGGTGCTCGACGCGCTGGCGGGACTGGTGGCGGACGGCGCGCTCGATCCGTTCGTGCGCACCGTGCTGCCGTTCGACCGTGTCGCCGAGGCGCTCGCGACGGTCGAGGACGGTCACGCGCTGGGCAAGGTCGTGATCACCATGGCGGACGACTGACCGCCGGAGCTGCTGATGTCACGGTGCGCGAACTCCATCGATGGAGTTTCACCTCAACGAGTGGGTCCTCACTCCATCGAGCGGCATCTGGGGCCGTCCGCACGCTGACGATGGACCGATCGGCGGTGTCGTGACCCCCGTCCGTTTGACTGAGCGAGTATTCAGTGAACGCACCCTCGATGAGTGGGCGTTCATGCCTTCGGGAGACTCCTCCGCGCCGCGATCACCGCGGTGACACGCACCGGAAGGAGATCCATCATGACCCGACTGCAGCGCCTCGCCGCGGCGGCCGCGATCGCCGGCGCGGGCAGCCTCGCGCTGTCCGGCGTCGCGAGCGCGTCCGAGTCGCACCCCTCCCACGGCGACGGCGAGTCCGGCCACTCGAGCAGCCACGGCGACCGCAAGGGCCTGGTCACCGGCCTGGCCGGCGCGGGCGGCGAGCTCGCCGGCGGGGTCGGCGGGCTCGTGGGAGGCGTCGGCGGCGCCGTCGGCAGCGTGCTGGGGAGCGACGCGGTCGGCGACGTGGTCGACGGCCTGATCTAGCCGGTGGCGCTCCGCGCCGTGTGAGCAGAACGAGGTGCTCCGGCACTTCGAAGTGCTCACGAGCGCGCAGCGCACCGGCCTCACTCCGGTTCCTCGGGGGAGTCGGAGCGGGACGGGTTCGCGCCGGAGGTGCGGGTCCCGGTGGCGCCGGAATCGCCACCGGGCCCCGCACCCTCGGTCATGGTGCCGCTCGCCGGCGCCAGGCGCCGGAGCACGTGGTAGCCGACGATGACGACGATCGAGCCCAGGGCGATGCCGGACAGCGATCCGCCGCCGATCGAGAGCGCGACGTCGCCGATGCCGATGACGATCCCGGCGGCCAGGGGCACGAGGACCTCGGGGCGGGAGAAGTCGACCCGGTTCTCCACCCAGATCCGCGCCCCGAGGAGCCCGATCATCCCGTAGAGCACGACGGTGATGCCGCCGAGCACGCCGCCCGGCGTGGCCGCGACGACGGCGCCGAACTTGGGGCAGAACCCGATGAGGATCGCGACGGTCGCGGCGACCCAGTAGGCCGCCGTCGAGTACACGCGCGTGGCGGCCATGACGCCGATGTTCTCGGCGTAGGTGGTGGTCGGCGAGCCACCGACGCCGCCGGCGACGGCGGTCGCGATGCCGTCGGCCGCGAGGGCGCGGCCCAGGTACGGGTCGAGGTCCTCCCGGGTCATGCTGGCGACGCCCTTGACGTGTCCCGTGTTCTCGGCGATCAGCGCGATCGCCACCGGCACGATGATCAGGATCGCCGAGGCGCTGAACGCCGGCAGGTGCAGGCCGGGCGCCTCCGGCGTCCCGAGCGGCAGCCCGATCCAGGAGGCGTCGCCGACCCCGGAGAGGTCGACGCGCGGGTGCGTCGAGACGGCACCGGAGGCGTCCGGCCCGGTGATGGGGCCGAGCGTGGCGTCGAGCAGCAGCGAGAGGGCGAACCCGACGACCAGGCCGACGAGCACGCCGAGCCGCGAGAGCATCCCGCGCCCCGCGACGGCGGTGCCCATGACGACGAGCATCGTCACCAGCGCGACGGCCTCGTCCTGCGGCCAGTAGGTCCCGGCCACGACCGGGGCGAGGTTGAAGCCGATGAGCATGACCACCGCGCCCGTCACGGCGGGCGGCAGCACGGCGGACACCACCCGTCCCCCGCCGAGGTGCACGGCGAGCCCGACGAGGGCGACGACGACGCCGCACACCGCGATCGCACCCGTGACCTCGGCGCTCGTGCCCCCGTCGGCCCGGACCGCAGCGACCACCCCGACGAACGACGCGCTCGTCCCGAGGTAGCTGGGGATGCGCCCGCGCGTCATCAGCAGGAACAGCATCGTCGCGAGCCCGGAGAGCAGGATCGCGAGGTTCGGGTCGAGGCCCATCAGCACCGGGAAGACGAACGTCGCCCCGAACATCGCCAGCACGTGCTGGGCGCCGAGGCCGACCGTGCGCCCCCACGAGAGCCGCTCGTCGGGCCGCACGACCTCGCCGGGGGCGGGTGCGCGTCCGTCGCCGTGGACCGTCCATCCGGTGATCACGGCGCACAGGCTAGGGCGTCGGGCGGTGCGCCATCCCGTCGAGCAGCAGGGTGAGGTAGCGCGGCCAGCGTCCCGAGTCGTGCTCCGCGGTGACGACCGCCATGTGCACGATCACCGGGAGGTCGGCGGGCTCGAGGTCGGCGCGGACCACGCCGGCCGCCTGCCCGCGCGCCAGCAGCTCACCGAGCGGGGCGAGCGTGCGGGCCGTCAGCTCGGGGGTGAACGCACCGGTCGCCTTCGCCGCCGTGAGCAGCCCGCGGTGGCGGGTGACACCGTCGACGAGGCCCTCGAGCACGCCGGTCAGCGCCGCCCACGGGTCCTCGACGTCGGCGGCGTGGGCGAGCAGCGGCTCGACGGACTCGGCGACGTAGTCCTCGAGCACCGCCGCCACGAGCTCGTCGCGCCCCGCGAAGCGGCGGTAGAGCGTCGACGGCGCCACCCCGGCCCGGCGGGCGACCTCCTCGAGGGCGACCTCCGCCCCGCCGGCCTCGATCGCCGCGCGCGCGGCGGCGAGGATCGCGGCGTGGTTGCGGGCGGCGTCGGCGCGCAGGCGCCGGTCGGGACGCAGCACCGGCTGTGCCGTCGAACCCGACGTCGCGGACATCGGCGTCAGCCTAGGGGTCAGTCGTCGACGAGGCTCAGCGCGCCCGACGGGCACTGCGCGACGGCGTTGCGGACCTCGGTCTCCTGGTCGGGCGACGGGTGGTCCTCGAGCACCTCGACGATCGCGTCGTCGTCCTGGTCGAAGACGTCCTCGGCGGCGAGCACGCAGTTGCCCGCGCCGATGCAGATGTCCCGGTTGGCCTCGATCTTCACGGCGTTCTCCCTCGGTGGTGGTGGGTCACCAGGTGACGGGCAGCGCGCGCAGCCCGTGCACGAAGGTGGCCGAGCGGAACTCGACGTCCTCGAACGGTATGCCCGGTGCGAGCGTCGGGAAGCGCCGGAACAGGGCCGGGAACGCGACGGCCATCTCGGCGCGGGCCAGCGGGGCCCCGAGGCAGTGGTGCACACCGTGCCCGAACGCCACGTGCGGAGCGATCTCGCGGGTGACGTCGAGGTCGTCGGGGCGGTCGACGGCCGCGGGGTCGCGGTTGGCCGAGGGCAGCGAGAGCACGAGCAGCTCGCCCGCGGCGACCGGGACGTCGCCCACCGTCGTGTCCTGCCGCACGAGGCGAGGGACCCCGGAGTGCACGATCGACAGCCAGCGCAGCAGCTCCTCGATCGCGGGCGCAACCGCGCCGGGCTCGTCGCGCACGAGGGCGAGCTGGTCGGGCTCGCGCAGCAGGGCCAGCGTGCCCAGCCCGATCATGTTGGCCGTCGTCTCGTGCCCGGCGATGAGCAGCAGCGACGCGATGCCGATGAGCTCGGCCCGCGTGAGGTCGTCGCCGTGCTCGCGGATGAGCATGCCGAGCATGTCGTCGCCGGGGTCGGCCCACGCGCGATCGACGAGCTCGCCCATGTAGGCCCGCGACTCGGCGGCCACGCGCCCGCGCTCCTCGAGGGAGCGGCTGAGGTCGATCTGGCGGGCCGCGCGGCCCTGGAACTCCTCGCGGTCCTCGTACGGGACGCCCAGCAGCTCGCAGATCACCAGGCTCGGGACGGGCAGGGCGAACGCGCTCACCAGATCCGCGGGAGGCCCGGCGGCCGCCATGGCGTCGAGGTGGTCGTCGACGATCTCGGTGATCCGCGGCTCGAGGCGACGGATGCGCTTGACCGTGAACTCGCCGGTCAGCAGCCGGCGCAGGCGGGTGTGCTCGGGCGGGTCGGTACCGAGCAGGTTGCCGACGCGCCGGTCGCCCTCGCCGTCGGGCGACGGGAGCGGCGGGAGGCTGTCGTTGGAGAAACGCTGGGCATCGCCGAGGACCTCCCGCACGTCGGCGTAGCGGGTCACCAACCGCGCCGCCATGCCCAGGGGGGTCCGGAACTCCGGGAGGCCCGGCTCGTCGCGGGTGGCCTGGGTGTCGGGCAGCGGGGAGAAGCCGTCGCGCTGCATGTGGCGCGGGATCCGCGGCGGGCCCTGCTCGGTGGTGGTGCTCATGTCGCTCCCGTCCTCGGGGTCGGACGCCGCCGACCGTACCCCTAAATGGGAGAGAACTGCCATTTACGTCGATCTCACGTCTGCGGATCGGCCCGGGCGGATAGTCGGGGGGCATGAGCGGAGCGAACGGTGAGCGCGTCGTCCTCGTGACCGGGGCGGGCCGCGGGCTCGGGGTCGAGATCGCGCGCCAGCTGGTCGACGCCGGCGTGTCGGTGGTCGTCGGCGCGCGCGACCCCGAGGCGGGCGCGTCGACGGCGAAGGAGCTCGGCGACCGGGCGTGGCCGCTGACCCTCGACGTCACCGATCCCGCGTCGGTGCAGGCCGCGGTGGAGGCCGTGGACCGCCGCCACGGGCGGCTCGACGCGCTGGTGAACAACGCGGCCGCGCACTTCGACCCCGGCACCGACCCCGTCACCGAGGACCTGTCGGTCGCCGACGGGGCGTGGCGGACCAACGTCCTCGCGCCGTGGCGGCTGACCCAGGCGTTCGTGCCGCTGCTGCGCGCCGGGCACGACGCGGTGGTCGTCAACGTGACCAGCAGCCTCGGCTCGCTGACGGGGATGGGCGCGCACTCCCCCGCCTACAGCGTCTCGAAGGCCGGGATCAACGCGCTGACCCGCGTGTTCGCCGACGCCCTGACCCGCGACGGCATCGCGGTGCACGCGGTGTCACCGGGCTGGACCGCCACCGACATGGGCGGCGCGGGCGGGCGTCCGGTCGCCGACGGGGCGGCGGGCATCGTCGACGTCGTCCGCTCCCCCGGCTCGTTCCCCTCCGGCTCGTTCCTCCAGGACGGCCGGCACGTCCCGTGGTGAGCATCGGTATGTGAGCGAACTTTGGGCCTATAGGCCCAAAGTTCGCTCACATACCCCGGGCCGTGTCCACGAAGTGCGCCACGGCGGGCGAGCGGTCAGAGGTGCGCCAGGCGACCTGCAGGGCGATCATCGGGACGTCGCCGGAGAGCGGGCGGAACTCCACGCCCGGCAGGCGCAGGTTCGCGTAGTACGCCGGCTGCAGCGACACCCCGAGGCCCGCGGCGACCAGCCCCAGCTGGGTCTCGATGTCGGCACCCTCGGCCACGATGCGCGGGCTGAACCCGTGCTCGCGGCAGTAGGCCGTGATGATGTCGAAGAACGCCATGCCCAGCGGACGCGGCCAGAGCACGAACGGCTCCTCGGCGAGCGACTCCGGCGTCACCTCGGTCTGCGCGGACAGCGGGTGGTCGCCGGGCAGCGCGACGATCAGCGGCTCGGAGACGAGGTGCTCCACCGACACCGCGGCGGTCGGCGAGGCGGCCCGCACCAGGCCGACGTCGAGGCGGCCGTCGGCGAGCGCGACCAGCTGCGCCGCGGTGTCCTGCTGGGAGACCTCGAGCTGCAGGTCGGGGAACGACGCCCGCATCGCCCGCAGGATCCGCGGGGTGATCGAGGCCAGGGCCGTGCCGACCGACCCGACGACCAGCAGCCCCACCGCCCCGTTCGCCGCCTGGCTCACGAGCGACTGGGCCCGCTCGGCCTCGAAGAGCACCCGCGGCGCCGCGTCGAGCAGCACCCTCCCGGCGGGGGTGAGCTCGGTGGCCCGGCTCGTGCGGTCGAACAGCGCCGCACCGAGGTTCTTCTCCAGCAGGCGGATCTGCTGCGAGAGCGCGGGCTGGCTGACGTGCAGGCGCCGGGCCGCGCGGCTGAAGTGCAGCTCCGAGGCCACGGTGAGGAACACCCGCAGCTGGCGCAGCTCGACGTCCATGGCGACGATCCTGCCCGCCGCCGGGCATAAGTCGCAGCTGATGACAGCAGTGGCAGGGTCGATCGCGGATCCGCACCACGCGCGCCGCCCGGCGAGCAGGGTCGGAAGGGCACATCCGAGACCCACCCCGGAGCGACACCGTGCCCCACCCCGAACTCCGCTACGTCGTCATCGGCTGCGGAGGCCTCGGCTCCGCCGCGACCTACTGGCTCTCCCGCGCCGTCGGAGGCCGGGTCCTGGCCCTCGAGCGCCACGCGCTGGGCCACGACCACGGCGCCAGCCAGGACCACTCGCGGATCATCCGCTACGCCCAGCACCAGGACGCCTACGCCGCGCTCGCCCCGGCCGCCTACGCCGCCTGGCGCGACGTCGAGCGCGTCTCCGCCCAGCCGCTCGTCACCGAGACCGGCGGCCTCGTCATCGAGGACGTCGAGAGCCGCCAGGGGCTCACCACGGGCGGCCGCGACATCGGCGGCTACGCGGCCGTCGCCGACCGGCACGGCGTCGACTTCGAGCTGCTCGACGCCCGCGCCGTCGAGCGCCGCTGGCCGCAGTTCCACCTCACCGGCACCGAGCAGGCCTTCTACCAGCGCCGCACCGGCATCGTCGACGCCCGCCGCGCCAACGCCACGCACGTCGCCCTCGCCCGCGGGCACGGCGCGGAGGTCCGCGAGCACAGCCCCGTGCGCGCGCTGCGGCCGTGCCGCGACCACGTCGAGGTCGTGCTCGACGACGAGGTGATCCGCGCCGAGCACGTCGTCGTCGCCGCCGACGCCCGCACCAACGAGGTGCTCGAGGGCGTCGGCGACCCCCTGCCCCTGACCGTCCTGCAGGAGCAGGTCACGTACTACGCGACGCCGCACCTGCTCGACTTCTCGCCCGACCGCTTCCCGGTGTTCATGTGGCACGGCTCGGACAACTTCTACGGCTTCCCCGTCTACGGCGAGGTCGCCACCAAGCTCGGCCAGCACATGGGCGGCCACGAGGTCACCGCCGACACCCGCACGTACGACCCGGACCCGTTGCGCCGCAAGCGCCAGGAGGCGTTCCTCGCCGAGCACGTCCCGGGCTTCGGGGGGCCCGAGCTGTACACGAAGACCTGCCTGTACACGATCCCGCCGGACCAGCACTACGTGATCGACACCGTGCCCGGCGAGCCGCGCGTCAGCGTCGCCGTCGGGGCCGGGCACGCGTTCAAGTTCGCCTCGCTGATCGGGCGCATCCTGGCCGACCTCGCGACCACCGGCGCCACCCGGCACCCGATCGCGACGTTCGCCCTCGACCGCCCCGCCCTGACCGACCCGACCTGGGGGCGCGCCTTCCATGTCTGACCTGCCGACCCGCTCCCCCGGCTGGTCGCTGCCGCAGGCGGCCTACACCGACCCCGACCTCTACGACGCCGACCTCGACCGCGTCTTCGCCGCCCACTGGCTCTTCGCCGGCCACACCGCGGAGCTCGACGAGCCCGGCCGCTACCTCACCGTCGACGTCGGGCGCGACCGCGTGATCGTCGTCCGCGGCGAGGACGGCGCCGTGCACGCCCACCACGACGTCTGCGCGCACCGGGGCTCGCGGGTGACGTCGGAGCCGCGAGGCCGGGTGAAGGCGTTCGTCTGCCCCTACCACCAGTGGGTCTACGGGCTGGACGGGACGCTGCGCTCGGCACGGCTCATGGGCGACTGCTTCGCGACGGCGTCCTACCGGCTCGCGCCGGTCGCCGTCCGCGAGACCGCGGGCCTGGTGTTCGTCTGCCTCGCCGACGAGCCGCCCGCGTTCGAGCCCTTCGCCGCAGCCCTCGAGCCCCGGCTCGGGCCCCACGGGCTCGCCGACGCGCGCATCGCCGTGCGCCACCACTACCGCGTGGCGGCGAACTGGAAGACGCTCGTGGAGAACAACCGCGAGTGCTACCACTGCGCCGGCAGCCACCCCGAGTTCTCGCTGTCGAACTTCGACGTCGGCGTGCACGGCGACGTGCGCACCAACCCCCGCTACGACCGCGCCCTCGCCGAGGCGCGCGCCCACTGGAGCGCCCAGGGTCTGCCCGCCGAGGACGTCAGCTTCCCCGGCGGCGCCTGGTACCGGATCGCGCGGCTGCCGCTGCGCGAGGGCTACGTCAGCGAGACGCTCGACGGACAGCCGCTGGCCCCGCCGATGGGGACGCTCTCCGACCCCGACGTCGGCAGCCTGCGGGTGGTGTCGCTGCCCAACATGTGGGGGCACGCCAACGCCGACTACGCGATGACGACGCGCCTGACCCCCGTCGACGTCGCGACCACCGACGTCGAGCTCTGCTTCCTCGTCGCCCGCGACGCGGTGGTCGACGAGGACGATCTCGCCGCGGTCTGGCGCGCGACCTCGGAGCAGGACTGGGAGCTCTGCGAACGCAACTACGCGGGCATCGCGTCCCGCGGTTACCGTCCGGGACCGCTCTCGCCGGTCGTCGAGGCCTCCGTCGAGTCGTTCCTCGACTGGTACGTCGACGCCCTCGGGGGCGCCGCGCGCGCGGCCTGACCCGTTCCGCGACCCGCGAACCTCCCCGGCTCGGGTGATTGAAGTGACGCATGTGGGTGACAAGACTGCCTGCTGCGGTCGCCGAGATCGAGACTCGACGCCGTTGTCCACAGCGAGGGGCGGGGACGGACATGGGCTGGCGACCGGTGGTGGCGGGGCTGCTCGGCGGCGTGCTGGTGAGCACCGCGCTGGTGCTCGGTGCGGGGCCGGCGGCGGCGGGCCTGCCCGCCGGGAGCCCGGCGAGCGGCGGCGACGGGACGCGACGCGTCGCCCTCGGCGACTCGTGGGCCGCGGGCACCGCGGCGGGCGGGATCGAGGCGGAGTCCGGGCCGTGCCGACGCAGCACGCTCGCCTACGCCCCGCTGCTCGCCCGCGCCGCCGGGGACACCGCGTGGACGTCGCGGGCCTGCGCGTCGGCGTCGAACAGCGCCGGCAACGGGCAGTTCACCTCGCTCGAGGCGGGCACCGAGGTCGTCACCGCGACCGTCGGAGGCGACGCGACGGGGCTCGGGACCCTCGCCGCGGCCTGCTCGACCGCCGGCACGCCGGCCCGCTGCGACGCCGCGGCCGCCCGCTTCGACAAGGCGGTCACGGCGCTGCCCCGCGCCCTGGACTCCTCGCTCGCCGACATCCGCAGCCGGGCGCCCCGCGCCGCGGTCACGTTCACCGGCTACCCCTTGATCGCCGAGGGCCAGGCGTGCCCGAAGGGCCCCGCGGACGCGGCCCGGGCGGCGCGCGTCGACGACGCGGTCAACCGGCTGGACACCGTGCTCGCCGACCGCGTCGCCGCCGCCGGGATGCGCTTCGTCGACGTCCGGGCCGCCTTCGCCGGGCACGGCGTGTGCAGCCAGGCCCCGTGGCTGACGTCGCTGACCGACAGCGAGGCGCTGCTCGCCGGCGGCCCGTCCGCCGAGGGCCACGCGCTCGGCGTGCTCTCCGCCCTCGCCGCGGCCGGACCCACCGCCCCGCCGGCGGCGACCCCGACACCCACGGCGCCGAGCGAGCCGTCCGACGGCCGTGCGTTCGCCGACCTGGAGGCACCGCTCTTCGCCGGCTGATGTCAGCGGTGGGCCACCGCTGACACGTCGCGTCCGAAGCGCCACACGCTCGACCGTCACCCCGGGACGTCGGGCGCACAGGTCGCGGGCGGCCCTCAGCCGAACACCTCGAACGCGAGGCGCGCCGGGCCGTCGCCGCCGGTGGTCATCAGGACGATCTCCCGCGCCTGCTCGGCGACGGGCCGGGGATCGAGCGCCGAGAGGTAGGCGTGCTGCTCGGCGAGCGAGGCGATCGCCGCCTCCCGCCACCCGGTGACGTCGACGGCGTGCGTCGGCTCGGTGGACGCGGCCACGGCGATGTGCCGCACCCCGTTCCACGGCTCGAACCCGTCGTCGACGAGCTCGGGGAAGACCCAGCGGTTCCCCGCGTCGCCGACGGCGTCGATGGTCGCGCGGCCGACGGCACGGTGGTCGGCGCTGTTCCACGCCCCGGGCCCGAAGGTGTCGCGGTGGCTCGGGACGACGACCAGCTCGGGGCGGGCGCGCCGGATCTCCCGCGCGAGGTCGCGGCGGAGGTCGAGGCCCTCGACGACCATGCCGTCGCGGTGACCGAGGAAGCGGACGTCGTGCACGCCGACCGCGGCCGCGCTGCGCCGTTCCTCGTCCTCGCGCACGGGGCCCGCCTTCTCCGGCGGCATGTCGTGGATCCCGGCCTCGCCGCGGGTGACGAGCACGTACGACACCGGACGCCCGCCCGCGGTCCACGCGGCGACGGCCGCGGCGGTGCCGTACTCGAGGTCGTCGGGGTGCGCGGCGATCGCCAGCACGGACGACCAGTCGTCGGGCAGGGCGGGCAGGGCGGTGGTCATGCCGACAGCGTGGGACCTCGACCATCGTCGAGGTCAAGCCGCGGTGTGACCGCGCCGCCCGTCGGGCACCTCTCCCCGACCGCACCCGGACGGGGGACGAGCCTGTGACCAGTGCAGATGCCGACGAACGCGGTGGGACGGGCACGATCGGGGGCGAATCCGACACGCGCAGCGCCGACCGGGGGCTGCGCAAGGATCTCGGGTTCTGGTCGCTGCTGGCCGCCGGGCTCGGCAGCGTCATCGGGTCCGGCTGGCTCTTCTCCTCGCTCTACGCCGCCCAGGACGCCGGGCCGGCGGCGATGCTCGCCTGGGTGGTCGGCGGCGGGCTGATGCTCTGCGTGGCGCTGGTGTTCGCCGAGCTGGGCATGACCAAGCCCGAGTCCGGTGGTCTCGTGCGCTACCCGATGTACTCCCACGGCGGGCTCGCCGCCGGCATCGTGGGCTGGGCGAACTGGATCAGCTACGTCGGCAACCCGCCGACCGAGGCCGCCGGCGTCGTGCAGTACGCCTCGGCCTACCTGCCCGGCGTGTACGACGGCGAGCAGCTCACCGGCCTCGGCGTCCTGCTCGCGGTCGTCCTCATGGCGGGCTTCGTCGCCCTCAACTGGTTCGGCGTGCGGCTCTTCGCGCGCGCCAACACCGCCGCCACCGCGATCAAGGTCCTGATCCCGGTGGCGACGATCGTCCTGCTGATCGCCAGCGGGTTCGACACCACCAACCTCACCGACCACGGCGGCCTCGCCCCGTACGGCTGGGGCGCGGCGCTGGGCAGCATCGCGACGGCCGGCATGGTCTTCGCCTACACCGGCTTCCGCAACGTCGTGGAGCTCTCCGGCGAGGCCCGGGACCCGCGCCGCACCGTCCCCCGTGCCCTCATCGCCACCATCGTCATCACGATCGTGCTCTACCTCGGGCTGCAGCTCGCCTTCCTCGGCGCGGTGCCCGACGGTGCGCTGGCCGGCGGCTGGCACGGGGTCAACTTCGACTCGCCGTTCGCCGACCTCGCGATGGTCCTCGGTCTGACCTGGCTGTCGTGGACGCTGATCGCCGACTCGATGATCTCCCCGTCCGGCTCCGGGATCGTGTTCACCGCCGCCAACGCCCGCAACGTGTTCGGCCTGGCCAAGAACGGGTTCTTCCCCCGTCGGCTCGTCGCGCTCAACGCCCGGGGCGTGCCGGCCCGCGCGCTGGCGGTCAACTTCGTCGTCGGGCTCGCGTACCTGCTGCCGCTGCCGAGCTGGCACGCGATCATCTCGGTGACCGGGTCGATCGCGGCGTTCACCTTCCAGATCGGCGCGGTCTCGCTCGTCGCGTTCCGCAACGCCGGACTGACGGCGCCCGACACCCGACTGCGCGGCATGCGGCTCGTCGCGCCGCTCGCGTTCGTCGTGTCCTCGCTGATCATCTTCTGGGTCTCGTGGTCGAAGCTCTGGATCGCGATGATCATCGTCGCCCTCGGCGTCGTCGCCTACGCCGTGACGTGGGCGCGCGCCGGCCGCGGCACCGCCGAGCTGGTCGGCGGGGCCTGGCTCGTCGTCTACCTCGTCGGGATCACGGGGCTGTCGGCGATCGGCAGCTTCGACGGCGCCGGCTGGATCCCGGCGCCCTGGGACAGCGTCGTCGTCGCGGCGTTCTCCCTGGGCGTCTACGCCTGGGGCGCGTCGGCCGGGACCTCCTACATGCGGGCGCGGCCGGAGATGGTCGCCCGGCTGCGGGCCGAGGCCGACGCCGACCGCGCCGGGTGATCAGTCGAGCCGCGCGGCCAGGCGCTTCGGGGCGATGACGCGATAGGCGTCGGTGACGACCGCCCGCACCTCGTCCCAGTCCGGCCCGCCGGGCTCGACGTCGAGGCGCAGGCCGAGCCACCCGCGGTGGCCCACGTACGGCGGGACGAAGAACCGGTCGGGCTCGGCGTCGACCATCTCCTCCTGCACGCCCACGGGCGCGGCGATCCAGAGCGCGAGGTGCTCGTCGCCGTGGTGGCGCCCGACGTAGCTCGCGAACATCTTGCGCACGAACCAGCTCGGTGACCCGTGGCTGATCTTCTCGGTCGCCTCGGGCAGCGCGAGGCAGACCTCACGCAGGTGCGCGACGAGCCGCTCCTCCTCCACGGCGAGCATCGTGCCTACAGGAGCAGCGAGCCCACCAGGGTCGCGAGCACGAAGGCGGCCAGCACGATCAGGGTCATGATCCGCAGCCAGGGCCGGTGGGTCGCGACGCCCGGCTCGGAGGCGCCGTCGGTCGAGTCGCGGGCGTCGAGACGTTCGGTGGGCTCGCTCATCGGGTCCTCCCGGACGCGGGCCTGGAATCGGACACTCGACAGGTTATCGCCCGTCGGAAGCGCCGTGACGACCGGTGGACCGCGGCTCGCCCCGCCGCGCGGCGACGGGGTCCTCGACGGCGGCGCGGTGCCGCGGCGCGCGGGGCGCGGGCACGGCGCCCTCGGGGGCGCGGGGCGTCACGGGCAGCGGGCCCGAGACCGGCGAGGCCGACGGCACCGGGATCCGGTCCGGCAGAGGTCCCGACAGGGGGTCGGGCAGCGGGTCCGACAGCGGGTCCGGGCGCACCGGCCCGCCCGCGACGCGCGGCTGACCGTAGGGCGGTGTGGGGCGCGGGCGCTTGCGGCTGGTGACGTCCGACCCGCCCGCCGCTGTCCGGCCGCGCGCCGGACCGAACGAGAGCGCCGACGCGAGCCCGGGATCGCCGGACACGGCCCGCAGGACGGGGCGCGCCGTCGCGGGCTCCCGGCCCGCCGTGGGTGTCAGCGGCGACGACACCGCGCCGCTCGCGCGGACGGTGAACGCGTCGGTCGTCGCGTCGGCGACGGGCGCGGGCGCCGGTGCGACCGCAGGAGCGGAGGCGGCGGTGACGGCAGCGGGCGCTGGACCGGCGGCGGACGCGGGACCGGCGGCGGGGGCAGAGGTGGCCGTCGCGGGAGCGGGGCGCGCGGGGCGACGTGCACGGATCGCCACGCGCACGGGCTCGCCAGGCACCACCTCGGTGCGAGCGGCACGGTCCGCAGGCCGCGCGGCCTCTCGATCATGCGCACCGTGCTCCTGGGCCACCGCGCCGGCGCGCGGCCGTGGCCGGGCGGGGCGCACCGGGACCGGCACGATCTCCTCGACCGGCGCCGGGAGGGGCGCCGGGGCCGCGGGCGCGCGACGGCCCCGCAGGTGCTGGGCGGCCGCGGAGAACAGGTAGAGCAGGCCGACGAGGGTCCAGAAGGCGACGATCACCAGCTGCACGACCGTCGGGGGATCGCTGAGCATCGCGATCTGCACCCCGGCGACGGCCAGGCCGGCCACGCCGAGCACGAGGGCGAACCGCGACCGGGTCGTCAGCTGCCACCGGGGCCTCGCACGCTCTCGCGCCACGCACACCTCACAGACCGCACCGAAACGGACACACCGAGGGAGGCCGCATCGCCCTCCCGCGTGCTGCATCGGACGCGGGGGGCGAAACGTAACGGTCAGGTCGCGGCCTGACAGGTCGCGCACCAGAACAGGTTCCGGCTCGCGTGCGACCGGCGCTGGATCTCCGTCCCGCACACGCGGCACGGCTGGCCCGTCCGGCGGTACACGTACACCTGACGGCCGCGCCCGGTGCGATCTTCGGGCCGAACGGTGTGGATCCCGCCACGTCGCACGCCGTCGGCGAGCAGCGCGACGAGGTCCGCCCACACCGCGTCCCACCGCTCGCGCCCCAGCGAGCGGCCGGGCAGGAGCGGATCGAGACCGTGCCGGAAGAGCACCTCGGCGCGGTAGACGTTGCCGACGCCCGCGATCACCGACTGGTCCATGAGCAGCGTCGCGAGCGGCGCCCGCGACCGGGAGATCCGCCGCCACGCGGTCTCGGGGTCGGTGTCGCGCCGCAGCGGGTCGGCGCCCAGCCGGGAACGCAGCCCCTCGACCTCGCCCTCGGTGAGCACCTCGCAGGCGATGGGTCCGCGCAGGTCGGCCCAGTGGGTCGGGCCGACCATGCGCATCCGCACCTGCCCGCGCGGCGGCGTCACCTCGCCGGCGCTCAGCGAGAACTTGCCGTAGAGCCCGAGGTGGACGTGCACCACGAGGTCGTCGGCGTAGACGTGGAACAGGTGCTTGCCGTGGGCGTCGGCGGACTGCAGCACGCGCCCGTCGACCAGCTCGGCGTCGCGCGCGAACCGCCCCTGCGGCGACGTGATCGACACGGGGGTGCCCACGAACCGCTGGGTGTGGGTCCGCACCAGGCGGCGGATCGTGTGGCCTTCGGGCACGGGCCTGCCTACCCCGGCGCCGCGGGCGTCAGTCCTGCGGCAGCGCCGGCGGCTCGCCCGTCTGCTCGTAGGCGGTGAGCATGTCGATGCGGCGCTGGTGTCGCCCGCCCTCGAACGCCGTGGCGAGGAACGCGGAGACGATCTCGGTCGCCTGGTCGGCGGTGTGCATCCGCGCGCCGACGGCGACGACCTGCGCGTTGTTGTGCTTGCGGGCGAGCTGGGCGGTCTCGACGCTCCACGCGAGCGCGGCGCGGCAGCCCGGCACCTTGTTCGCCGCGATCTGCTCGCCGTTGCCCGACCCGCCGATCACCACGCCGAGGCTGCCCGGCTCGCCGACCGTGCGGAGCCCCGTCGCGACGCAGTACGGCGGGTAGTCGTCGTTCGGGTCGAGCTCCTCCGGGCCGACGTCGACGACGTCGTGGCCGGCCCGGGCCAGCTCGCGCAGCAGATGGGCCTTGAGGTCGAACCCGGCGTGGTCCGATCCGAGGAAGACGCGCACGATGCGCAGTGTGGCAGGTGTGACACGGGCCGCCGACAGGCCCGCGATCAGGGGCTCGGAAACATCCCCGTGACACACCGACCCTAGGTTGACCGCCATGGCAGGGCGACCGTCGGACCACCGGCTGACACCCGCGCGCGAGGTGGTCCTCGGTGTCGAGGAGGAGTTCCACCTCGTCGACCTCGAGACGCGCTCGGCGGTGCCGCGGGTGCCCGAGCTGCTCGACGAGCTCCGGGCCCTCGACGGCGAGGCCTTCGCCGCCGAGCTGAAGCCCTCGATCATCGAGACCAACTCCCGGCCGACGACGGATCTCGCCGACCTGCGCACCGACCTCGTGCGGCTGCGCGGGATGCTCGCGAGCATCGCCGACTCGCGGGGCCTCGGCGTCGTCGGCGCGGGCAGCGTCCCGCTGATCGACGGATCCGCGACGGGCATCACGCCCTCGCCGCGCTACGAGCGCATGCGCGACGAGTACCAGATGCTCGCCTTCGAGCAGCAGATCTGCGGGACGCAGGTGCACGTCGACGTCCCCGACCGCGACACCGCGATCACGGTGATGCAGCACAGCGCGCCGTGGCTGCCGGTGCTCCTCGCGCTCTCGGCGAGCTCCCCGTTCTGGAAGAGCGAGGACACCGGCTACGCGAGCTCCCGCACCCTGGCCTGGCACCGCTGGCCCACCGCCGGTCCCCCGGCACCCCTGCGCGACGCGGCCGACTACGACGCGCTCATCGCCGACCTGCTCGCCTCCGGGACCATGTCCGACCCCGGCATGGTCTATTTCGACATGCGTCCCTCCGCGCACCAGAACACCGTCGAGGTGCGGATCTGCGACGCCAGCCCGAGCGTCGACGGCGTCGTCCTCATCGCCGGGCTCTCGCGCGCCCTCGTGCGCCACGGGGTCCGCGCCCACCTGGAGGGACGGCCGACGCCGCGGCACCGGGCCGAGCTGCTGCGCGCGGCCAGCTGGCGGGCCGCCCGCTCGGGCCTGGAGGGCGACCTCGTGGACGTCGCGGGCCGCGAGCTCGTGCCGCCGTCGCGGGCGGTGCGCCTCATGCTCGAGCACCTCGCCGACGACCTCGACGAGGCCGGCGACCGGGACGTGGTCGAGGAGCTGGCGCTCGAGTCCCTCGCCCGCGGCAGCGCCGCCGCCCGCCAGCGCCAGCGCGCCAACCGCAGCGGGGGCCTCGAGGCCGTCGTCGACATGCTCGTCGCCGAGACCCGCGGCGCGCCGGACTCCCCGGTCGACGCACCGGTGTCCGCGACCGTGGCGCCGGTGCTGCTCGCGGACTACCGGCCGCCCGCGTACGACGAGGCCGTCGCCGAGGACGCCACGGTGCGCCCGGCGTACTCGTGGCTCGTGTCCACCCTCGAGCGGATCGGGCCGTCCGGGCTGCTCGTGCACGAGAAGAGCCGCGACGCCGAGCAGCGGGCCCGCGGGATGTACTTCCCGCAGGGCGAGGACGCCGAGCGGCTGTTCCCCCTCGACCTCGTCCCGCGGCTGATCACCGCGGGCGAGTGGGGGACGCTGACCGAGGGGCTGGTCCAGCGCGCCCGCACGTGCGAGGCGCTGCTGCAGGACCTGCACGGCGAGCGCGCCTGCCTGCACGACGGCCTGCTGCCCGAGGCGGCCCTGCGCTGGCTGCCCCAGCCGCACGAGGCGGCCATGAACCTGCACCCCGGAGCGGTGCGGGCACTGGTCAGCGGCCTCGACCTGGTCTGCGACGGCGAGGGCGAGTGGAAGGTCCTCGAGGACAACCTGCGGATCCCGTCGGGCATCGGCTACGCGATGGCCGACCGCCGTGTCGTGCGCAGCGTCCTGCCCGAGCTGCAGGCACCCAACGGCGTCCTCGACGCCGACGAGGGCCCGGCGATGCTGCGCGAGGCGCTGCTCGCCTGCGCGCCACCCGCGGCGGGCGACGAGCCGGTGCTGGCGATCGTCACCGAGGGCCCCGTCGACTCGGCGTACTTCGAGCACCGCATGCTCGCCGAGGAGATGGGTGTGCCGCTCCTCACCCCCGGCGAGCTGCGCGCGGCCGCCGGCATGATCACGATCGCCGGGTCCGGGCGCCCGGTCGACGTCCTCTACCGGCGCATCGACGAGGAGGTCCTCTTCACCGCGCCGGACGCCTCCGGCCGCGCGCTGGGCGGGCCGGTCCAGGAGGCCGTGCGGACGGGCCGGCTCACGCTGGGCAACGCGCCGGGCAACGGCCTCGTCGACGACAAGGGCGTCTACCCCTTCATCTCGGCGCTGACCGAGTACTACCTCGGCGAGAAGGCGACCCTGGCGGCCGTCCCGACCTGGTCCTGCGCGGATCCCGAGCAGCGCGAGCACGTCCTGGCCCACCTCGACGAGCTGGTGCTCAAGCCCGTCGACGGCTACGGCGGGCAGGGCATCGTGATCGGGCCGCACGCGACCGAGCAGGAGCTCGAGGAGGTCGCCCGCGCCGTCCGGGCGGACCCCGCAGGCTTCGTCGCCCAGGAGACCGTCCGGATCTCCACCCACCCGACGTTCACCGGCGCGACGCTGGAGCCGCGCGTGGTCGACCTGCGGGCGTTCGTCGCCCTGGCCCCCACTCCGACGGTGCTGCCGACGCCGCTCACACGAGTCGCGCCCGCGGACTCGCTCGTGGTCAACTCCTCGCGCGGTGGCGGCTCGAAGGACACCTGGATCCTGCGCTGACCGCGCAGATGATCACGACCGAGGAGGCCACACGTGTGCGGCATCGCCGGTGAGTTCCGCTTCGACGGCCGGGCGGCCGAGGTGTCGACGGTGCTCGACATGGCCCAGGTCCTCGAACCCCGCGGCCCCGACGGCTGGGGTGTCGTCGGCCACGGCCCGCTGGCGCTCGCGCACCGCCGGCTCAAGATCATCGACCTCTCGGAGACGGGCGCTCAGCCGATGGTCGACTCCGACCTCGGCCTGACCGCCGTCTTCAACGGGATCATCTACAACTACAAGCAGCTGCGCGACGAACTGCACGCCGAGGGCTACCGGTTCTTCTCCACCTCGGACACCGAGGTGCTCGTCAAGGCCTACCACCGCTGGGGCCCGGCCTGCGTCGAGCACTTCAAGGGCATGTTCGCGTTCGCGGTCTCCGACCGCCGCACCGGCGAGCTGGTGATCGGCCGCGACCGCCTCGGCATCAAGCCGCTCTACGTCGCGCAGGTCCCCGGCGCGATCCGCTTCGCGTCGTCGTTGCCGGCCCTGCTCGCCGGCGGCGGGCTCAACACCGACGTGGACCGCGTGGCCCTGCACCACTACATGAGCTTCCACTCGGTGGTGCCCGCCCCGCGCACGATCCTGCAGGGCGTCCGGAAGCTGCCCCCGGCCACGGTCCGCACGATCTCGCCGGACGGTGCCACCGACGACTGGCTCTACTGGGAGCCGGAGTTCACGCGGAACGGCGAGAAGTCGGCGCAGGAGTGGGCCGAGACGGCGCTGACGGGCCTGCGCACCGCCGTCGAGCGCCGCATGGTCGCCGACGTGCCCGTCGGCGTGCTGCTCTCGGGCGGCATCGACTCGTCGATCGTCGTGGCGCTGCTGACGGAGATGGGCCAGAAGGACCTCAAGACCTTCTCGATCGGCTTCGAGGCCGAGGCCGGCGAGACCGGCGACGAGTTCGACTACTCCGACCTGGTCGCGAAGACCTACGGCACCGACCACGTCAAGTTCAAGGTCCCCAAGCACGAGACCGACGACGCTCTCGAGGGCGCGGTCGCGTCGATGGCCGAGCCCATGGTCAGCCACGACGTCGTCGCGTTCTACCTGCTCTCGCGCGAGGTCTCGAAGTCGATCAAGGTCGTGCAGTCCGGTCAGGGCGCCGACGAGATCCTCGGCGGCTACGACTGGTACCCCCCGCTGGCCGGTGTCCCCCGCGACGGCGCCCTCGACGCCTACCAGAAGGCGTTCTTCGACCGGCCGCACAGCGAGGTCGCGCAGCTCCTCACCTCCGAGGCGCTGGTCGACTCCGACGTCAGCCGGGAGTTCGTGGCCGAGCACTTCGGGCGCGACGGCGCGGACTCGGCGGTCGACGCCGCGCTGCGCCTCGACACCACGATCATGCTCGTCGACGACCCCGTGAAGCGCGTCGACAACATGACGATGGCCTGGGGTCTCGAGGCCCGCGTCCCGTTCCTCGACCACGACTTCGTCGAGGCCATGGGCGCCTGCCCGCCGGAGTACAAGCTCGCCGACGGCGGCAAGGGCGTCCTCAAGCAGGCGGCGCGCGGCGTGCTGCCCGACGAGATCATCGACCGGAAGAAGGGCTACTTCCCGGTGCCGGCGATCCGCCAGCTCTCGGGCCCGGTGCTCGACCGCGTGCGCGGCGCGCTCACCGACCCGGCCGCGACGAGTCGCGGGCTTTTCCGGCCCGAGGCCGTGACGCAGATGCTCGACGACCCGAACTCCGGACGCACCAACCTCGGCGCCAACGCGCTCTGGCAGGTGGCGCTGCTCGAGATGTGGCTGCAGGCCCACGGCATCACGTAGGTACGGTGCCCCGGCGACGACGGATCGTGCTCAACCGGAGGAGGGTCGCGGGCGGTGGACGAGTGGATCAGTGCCACACGTTGCTGGTCCCCCAGCCCCTCCCCGGACGGCACGACGATCGCGTTCGTCTGGGACGGCGACGGCCTCCCGCAGGTCCGCCTGCACCGCCGCGCCACCGGCGAGGAGTGGTCGCTCGACACCGGTGAGGAGCTCGTCTCCACGGTCCGCTGGTCGCCCGACGGCGCCTGGCTGGCCGTCGAGACCGCGCCGGACGGCGGCGAGCGCAGCAACGTCGCGATCGTGCGCCCCGACGGGACCGACCTGCGCGCGGTGCGCGGCGTCGGCGACGGCGACCGCGGCGCGGTGACCCTCGACCGCTTCACCCACACCGGCTCGGTGCTCGCGATCACGGAGGCGGACTACGACACGACGACGGCCTGGCTGGTCGACGCCGACAGCGGGCAGCGCCAGCGCGTGGGGTCCGGGCACGCCCTGCAGATCCTCGACGTCAGCCGCGACCGGCGCCGCGTGCTGCTGCGCCGCGGCCGCCGCGGCTCCCGCCACGTGGGCATCGTCGACCTCGACGGCACCGAGGGCTGGCACGAGATCGACGCGCGGCGCGGGCCCGGCGGGCCACCCGGGGCGGTGGAGCACCCGGTGGCCATCACCCGCGACTCGAGCGTCGTCGCCGGCCGCTTCACCCCCGACGGCACCAAGATGCTGCTGCTCACCGACGGCGGCCGCGAGCGGGCCGCGCTGGTCGCGGTCGACGTCGCCACCGACGCGCGGCCCATGACCCCCGAGGTGCTCGCCGAGCGCACCGACGCCGACCTCGAGCGCTTCGCCCTCACCGAGGACGCGGCGCTCGCCGCCGTCGTCTGGAACGTCGAGGGGCGCAGCGAGGTCGACCTGCTCGACATCGCCACCGGCAAGTGCTCGGGCTACGCCCCGCCCGGCGACGTCGTGACGAGCGCGGTGTTCAGCCACGACGGCGACTCGCTGGTGATGGGCATCCAGTCGCCCGAGGTGCCGGCCGCCGTGTGGTGCCACGAGCTGTCCTCGGACACCACGGCGCTGATCTGCCCGCAGGAGGAGCCGCGCTGGTCGCCGGGCCAGCTCGTGCACCCGTCGCTCGAGGTCGTCACCACCCCCGACGGCCTGCGCCTGCCCGGCTGGCTCTACCGCCCGCGCGGCACCACCGGCCCGCTGCCGACGGTGATCTACCTGCACGGCGGGCCCGAGGCGCAGGAGCGCCCGGTGTTCACCCCGCTCTACCAGCACCTGCTCGCCCGCGGCATCGCCGTCTACGCGGCCAACGTGCGCGGCTCGTCGGGATTCGGGCGCTCGTTCGTCAACGCCGACAACGGCGCCGGACGCTTCGCCGCGATCCGCGACGTCGCCACCTGCGTCGAGCACCTCGTCGAGTGCGGCATCGCCGACCCGGCGCGCGTCGGCGTGATGGGGCGCTCGTACGGCGGCTACCTCACGCTGGCCGCCCTGGTGAACCACCCCGAGCTCTTCGCCGTCGGCATCGACGTGTGCGGCATGGCGGACTTCGAGACGTTCTTCGCCCGCACCGAGCCGTGGATCGCGGACGCCGCGGTCGGCGAGTACGGCCACCCGATCCACGACCGCAACCTGCTGCGCGAGCTCTCGCCCGTGCACCGCATGGAGCACCTCCGCGCGCCGCTGCTCGTGGTGCACGGCAAGTACGACACCAACGTCCCGGTGCACGAGGCCGAGCTGGCGGTCCACGGCGCCAAGGACGCCGGCGTGCCGTTCCGCTACCTGCTCTTCGAGGACGAGGGCCACGAGATCCAGCGCACCGAGAACCGCGTCGCCTTCATCCACGCCTGCGTCGACTGGCTGAGCACCTACTTCGCGCTGACCCCCTGACGGCGGCGGCCCCGCGGAGCAGGCTGGGGCCGTGCACCGGGCCGGCCGCCTCGCGATCGTCGCCGTCGTCACCGCCTGCTGGCTCGCGGTCGGCTGCGCACCGCCGGTCCCCCCGGCGGCGGCACCGCCTCCCCCGCCGCCGTCCTTCACGCTGGTCGCGGGGGGCGACGAGCTCGTGCACCCGGCCGTCGCCGCGCAGGCGCTGGCCGACGGCCGGGGCACCCACGACTTCGCCCCGCAGCTCGCGGGCCTCGCGCCGCGGATCGCCGGCGCCGACCTCGCCCTGTGCCACCTCGAGACCCCGCTCGCCCCGCCCGGCGGGCCCTACGCCGGCTGGCCGTCGTTCGACGCGCCCCCGGAGCTGGCCCGCTCGCTCGCCGCGGTCGGCTTCGACGGGTGCAGCACGGCGTCGAACCACGCGCTCGACCAGGGCACCGCGGGCGTCGACCGCACCCTCGCGACCCTCGACGCGGCGGGCCTGCGGCACGCGGGCACCGCCCGCTCCCCCGCCGAGGCCGCGTCGACGACGTTCTACGACGTGCGCGGGGTGCGCGTCGCGCACCTGTCGGCGACCTACGGCCTCAACGGCGACGTCGTCCCCCGCGGGGGCAGCGTCGCCCTGCTCGACCCGGCCGCCGTGCTGGCCGCGGCGGCCCGCGCGCGTGCCGGCGGCGCCGCCGTGGTCGTCCTGTCCGCGCACTGGGGCACCCAGAACGACCCGACGCCGGACGATGAACAGCGGCGCCTGGCCCCGGAGCTGCTCGCGAGCCCCGACATCGACCTGATCATCGGCCACCACGCGCACGTCGTGCAGCCCTTCGAGCGGATCGGCGAGAAGTGGGTGGCCTACGGGCTCGGCAACCAGCTCGCCGACCAGGAGACCCCCGGCACCGACGACGGGGCGCTCGCCCGCTTCACCTTCGGTGTGGGACCCGACGGGCGGTGGCGGGTGACGCGCGCCGAGTACGTCCCGACCTGGATCGACGTGGGCCCGCCGATCCGCGTCCGGGACGTCACCGACGCGCCGGCCGGCTCCCCCGCCGCGGCGTCGCGGGAGCGCACCGACGCCCGGGTCGCGACCCGCGGCGCCCTCGCCGCGGGCCTCACCCGCGGGTGAAGGTCGGGTACGGAGAGCATCCGCGCGTAGGGCTGAACGAGTGTCGAGTGGATCCGGTTCCTCCCGTCCGTGTCACCCTCGGTGCACGCCTACGGGGAGGTGCCGGCATGAGCCCGATCGACGACCACCACGCGGCCCACGGCGGGGACGGCGGGCTGCTCGGCCCGCCCACCGGCCCGGAGCTCGGGACACCCGACGGGATCGGCCGCTTCCGCCCGTACCTGCGGGGCTCGATCTACTGGACGCCCGGGACCGGTGCCCACGAGGTCCACGGCGCGATCCTCGCCTCCTGGGCCGGGATGGGCTGGGAGCGCGGCGCGCTCGGCTATCCGCTGTCCGACGAGACCGCGACCCCGGACGGGATCGGGCGCTTCAACCGGTTCCAGAACGGCTCGATCTACTGGACGGCGGCCACCGGGGCGTTCGAGGTCCGCGGCGCCATCCACGCCCTGTGGGCGTCGCTCGGCTTCGAGCGCAGCGACCTCGGCTACCCGCTGAGCAACGAGGAGACGACCCCGGACCGCCACAGCCAGCACACGCGGTTCCAGGGCGGCGACATCTGGTGGGACGCCCACCGCGGCGCCTACGAGGTCCTCACCCGCCCCGCCTTCGGTGTCCCGGACCCGGCGCTCGGCGGCCGGTGGGAGGTCGCCCCGTTCACGGCGGGGATCAGCGGGCTGCACGCGGCGCTCCTGCCCACGGGCGCCCGCGGATCCGTCTGGTTCCTGAGCTACCTCGACGAGACCGGGCACGGCCACCACGACCCGCAGCCGTCCCACGCCGGCGAGTCCCGTGTCCTCGACCTCGACACGCGGACCGCGTCCACGCCGACCTACGAGGGGCCGCACGGTCACCTGCCGAACCTGTTCTGCGGCGGGCACGCGTTCCTGCCGGACGGACGGCTGCTGATGGTGGGCGGTGACCGTGAGCTGCAGGACCGGCTGAAGATGCTGCACACCTTCACGCCGGGCGGCGCGGGCGGCGGCCACTGGCGGGACGTCGACCGGATGGCCGAGGGCCGGTGGTACTCGACCGCGGTGACCCTGCCCGACGGGCGGGTGCTCATCGTCGCCGGCGAACGGCGGGTGTTCGACCCGGCGCTCGGTCCGAACCCCAACCTCAGCTACGAGATCTTCGACCCGCGCACGGACACGGTGGGCCCGCGCACCCCGGCCCCGTTCGAGGGCTTCGGGGGATCGGTCACCTACCCGTTCGTCTTCGTGCTGCCGGGCGACCGGGTGCTGGTGCACGGCGGCACCCACACCGTCTTCCTCGACCTCGGGAGCGCCACCTTCGAGCCGACGCACCTCGAGGCGACGGCCCGCCCGGACCGCAACAGCCGCACCTACGGCGTCGAGGGCACGGCCGTCCTGCTCCCCCTGCTCCCAGACGCGAGCCCGCCGTACCGCGCGACGGTGCTGGCCCTGGGCGGCGGCGGCCCCCAGCCGGTCGGGATGCGCACCCCCGCGACGGCCAGCGCCGAGATCCTCGACCTCGGCGTGCCCAGCCCGGCCTGGGCTCCGGTCGCGGAGATGCACGCGGCGCGCGTCATGCCCGACGCCGTCCTGCTGCCGGACCGGACCGTCCTGGTGATGTCGGGCAGCAGCCGCGGCTTCGCCGACAACGGCGCCAACCCGGTGTGGGAGAGCGAGATCTACGACCCGGAGACGGACACCTGGACGCGGATGGACCACACGTCCGTGCCGCGCCTCTACCACGCCACGGCGCTCCTGCTCCCCGACGGCACGGTCATGACGTCCGGCACCGACGCCACGTGGAACCCCGAGGTCATCCCGGTCTCGGAGCTCCGCCTGGAGGTCTTCCGGCCGCCCTACCTGTTCCGCGGTGACCGCCCGAAGATCGGGTCCGCGCCCGACGCCGTCGGCTACGGGACGACCGTCGAGGTCGGCACCAACGATGCCGCGACGATCACGACGGTGGCCCTGATGCGGAACGGGTCGTGCACGCACTCCTTCAACCCCGACCAGCGCCACGTCGAGCTGGAGATCGTGTCGCGGTCCGCCGACGGGCTCACGCTGCGCACCCCGCCCGACGGGGCGGTGGCCCCGCCGGGCTGGTACATGCTCTTCCTGCTCCGCGACGGGGTCCCGTCCGAGGCGGAGTTCGTCCTCGTCGGCTGAGTGACGACCGTCCTCACGGGCGCGTGACCGACGTCCGTGCCCGCCCGAACCACCGGTCCGTCGGGAGCAGCCCACCGATCCAGAAGCACAGCACGATCCCGCCGACGGCGACCAGGGGGGCCTTGAGCTCGGCGGGCGCGGGGACAGCCCGCGCGGCCGTCGCGAGGGCCAGCAGGACCGGTCCCTGGATGACGAACGCGGCGAACGCGGCTCCCGCCCACCGGGTGGCGCGCGCTCCGGTACCGGCGAGCCACCGCTCGGCGGCGCCGACCAGGAACACGGTGCCGCAGACCACCAGGACCGCCTCGGCCGCGTCGAGGGCGAGCGCTTCGGTGTGCCAGCCGCCGAGGTAGGGCCCGGACTGTCGGGCGACGTCGCGCAGCCCGGTGGCGAGCGCGAGGGCCGGGAGCGTGACGAGCGTCGTCAGCGTGACGATGCCGCAGCCGCGCCACAGGAGCGGCGGGACCCGACGGTCCCAGCCGCGGCGGGCCGCGACGATCCCCAGCAGGAACATCCCCGCGCACTGCGGCCACTGCCACACGTGCAGGTCACCCGGCTGCCCGCTGCGGGCGGTGACGCCGAGGCGGACCACGAACGACGCGACAGCGATCAGCAGGACCGCACCGAGGAGCCCGCGCGCGGTCAGGGGGCGCACCGCCGACGGCGGCGGTCCGACGAGCGCGCGCCACGCGGCGAGGACCGCCGAGTAGATCAGCAGCACCAGGGCGAACCACAGCGCACCCGAGTCGAACGGCGGGTCCCGGTGGGCCATCACCCACCACGGCGTCACCGGGCGGCCCGCGACCCGGTAGGCCAGCCACAGCGCCACGGGCCAGAGCACGAGCACCGACAGCAGCCACGGCACGCCGAGCTGACGCAGGCGCGTGCGGAGGTAGCCCCCCGGGCCGTGGCGGACGACCGCCCGCTCGGTCAGCAGGCCGGCGATCGCGAAGAACAGGCCGATGACGAACAGTCCCGACGGCCCCAGGATCGCGATCAGCACGAGCTCGACCCGCGGGTCGTAGGTGACCTCGTGGAGCTCGTCGTAGGCCCAGCCGCCGACGGCCGAGTAGCCGAGCAGCGCGTGGCCGCCGATCACCCAGGCGACGAGCAGCGTCCGGAGGTTGTCCAGGTGGGGCAGCCGTTCGCGCGGCCCGGGCGCCGGCGAGGAGAGGGGCGCGCCGTGGGGACCCCGGTGTCGGACGCGCATGCTGGCCCCTTCGCGCTCGGGACCCACGGGCGGGACCGGCGCGCCGGACACTCCGCCGGCCCCGGTCGTGCCACCACGGCAGGGCGGCACGACCGGGTGGGGCCGTTGGACCCGGCACCGCGGGTCCTCCGGCCGCGCTAGAGCTGGATCGACTTGACCTCGAGGAACTCCTCGAGCCCGTAGCGCCCGAGCTCGCGGCTGGTGCCGGACTGCTTGTAGCCGCCGAACGGCGCGAGGGGGTTGAACGCGCCGCCGTTGACGTCGACCTGCCCGGTGCGCATCCGCTTGGCGACCTCGAGGCCGCGCTCCTGCGAGCCGGCGAACACCGCGCCCGCGAGGCCGTAGACGGTGGCGTTGGCGATGTCGACGGCCTCGTCCTCGTCGGCGTAGGGCATCACCGACAGCACCGGCCCGAAGATCTCCTCCTGGGCGATGGTCATGTCGGGACGGACGCCGGAGAAGATCGTCGGGCGGACGTAGGCACCCCGCTCGAGGCCGTCGGGACGCCCGGGCCCGCCGGCGGCGAGCTCGGCGCCCTCGGAGACACCGCGCGTGATATAGCCCTCGACGCGCTCGCGCTGGCGGTCCGAGGACATCGGCCCGATGCGGGTGGACTCCTCGGTCGGGTCGCCGACGGTGTACTTGGCGGACTGCTCGACGGCCATCTCGACGACCTGGTCGTGCAGCGACTGGGGGACGAGCAGCCGGGTCCACGCGGTGCACGTCTGGCCGCCGTTGATGAAGCAGTTGCCGAGGCCGAGCTTGACCGCCTGGGTGAGGTCGGCGTCGTCGAGGACGATGTTGGCCGACTTGCCGCCGAGCTCCAGCGCGACGCGCTTGACCGTCCCCGCGGCGACCTCCTGCACCCGCCGCCCGGCCGGCACCGACCCGGTGAACGACATCATGTCGACCATCGGGTGCTGCGCGAGCGCCTCACCGGCGTCGGGCCCGGTGCCGTGCACGACGTTGAACACGCCGGCGGGCAGGCCCGCCTCGCGGGTGATCTCGGCGAGGATGCCGGCGGTCAGCGGGGCGACCTCGCTCGGCTTGAGCACGATCGTGCAGCCCGCGACCAGCGCCGGGGCGACCTTGGCGACGACCTGGTGCAGCGGGTAGTTCCACGGCGTCACGGCGCCGACGACCCCGACCGGCTCGCGCACGACCAGCGAGTTGCCGATCTCCTCGGTCCACGGGAACGACTCGGCGAGCCCGGCGACGCCCTTGGAGGTCGCCATCGGCATGCCGACCTGCACGGAGTTCGCGAACTTCGTCGGCGACCCCATCTCGGCGGTGATCGACGCGGCGATCTCGCCGCTGTGCGCCTTGATGCCCTCGCGGATGGCCAGCACCGTCGCGACCCGGTCGGCCAGTGGCGTCGCCGCCCACGCCGGGAACGCGTGCCGCGCGGCCAGGACCGCGGCGTCGACCTCCGCGGCGCCCCCGGCCGGGACCTCCGCGATCGTCGCCTCCGTCGCCGGGTTCACCACGGCGATCGAGCCGGACCCCTCCTGCCAGGCGCCGTCGATCCAGTGCCTCGTCAGCGTGTCCGTACCGGTGGTCATCGCAGCCAGCCTCCGCATCGTGGGTGTCCCCCCACCCTGCCCGACGGGGCGACGGGCCCGCTCGTGTGACTTACCGTGTGAGGACGGACACACCGCGTGGAGGTCCCCATGCTCATCGACGACATCCGCCAGACGCCCGCGAAGGTGCTCACCGAGGAGCAGCGCGAGTCGTACTGGGAGAACGGCTACCTGCTGCTGGAGCGCCTCATCCCCGAGCAGTGGCTGGAGCGCCTGCGCGCCGCCACCGACGAGATGGTGGAGCGCAGCCGGTCGCTCACGGCGTCGGACCGCGTCTTCGACCTCGAGCCGGACCACACCGCCGACGCGCCCCGGCTGCGCCGGGTGACCAGCCCCGTCGACCAGCACCCCGACTACTGGGCCTACGCCCGCGAGTCCGTGCTCGCCGACGTCGCGGCCGACCTCGTCGGGCCCGACGTCGCATTCCACCACTCCAAGCTCAACTTCAAGTGGGCCCGCGGCGGCGCCGAGGTGAAGTGGCACCAGGACATCCAGTACTGGCCGCACACCAACTACTCGCCGCTGACGTTCGGGACCTACCTGTACGACTGCGGGATGGAGCAGGGCCCGCTCGGGGTGCTGCCGGGCAGCCACGACGGCCCGCTGTACGACCTCTACGGCGCCGACGGGGCGTGGGCCGGGGCGCTCTCGTCGCACGACGCCGCCGGCCTCGACACCGACCGGACCGTCTACCTGCCCGGCCCCGCCGGCTCGGTGACGATCCACAACTGCCGCACCGCGCACCACTCGGCGGCCAACGACTCGCCGATCGGCCGGCCGCTGCTGCTCAACGTCTTCAAGGCGGCCGACGCGTTCCCGTACACCGCGAACCCGCTGCCCTCGAGCCACGCCGAGGAGGTCGTGCGCGGCGAGCGGGCGCGCTGGGCCCACCACGACCCGCGGCCGTGCCTCGTCCCGCCGGACTGGTCGGGCGGCTACACGAGCCTGTTCGCGCTGCAGCAGAACGAGGCGCCGGCGTCGATGTGACGCCGGCGCCCCGGACCGCTCAGTCGAACTGCAGCTCGGTGTCGCGCGTGCGCTTGAGCTCGTAGAAGTACTCGTAGCCCGCGAGGAGCTTCGCGCCGTCGAAGATCTGCCCGGCCTGCTCGCCCCGCGGGATGCGGGTCAGGACGGGGCCGAAGTACGCCGACCCCTCGACGTGGATCACCGGGGTACCGACGTCCATGCCCACGGGGTCCATACCCTCGTGGTGGCTCTTCTTGAGGGCCTCGTCGTAGTCGTCGCTGTACGCGGCCTGCGCGAGCGACGCGTCCAGCCCGACCTCGGCGAGCGCCTTCGGGATGACGTCGTCGAAGTCCTTGTTGCCGTTGTTGTGGATCTCCGTGCCCATCGCGGTGTAGAGCGGGGCGAGGATCCCGTCGCCGTGCTGCTGCGCGGCGGCGATCGCGACGCGGACGGGGCCCCACGCCTTCTTCATCATCTCCGCGTAGTTCTCGGGCAGGTCGCGGCCCTCGTTCAGCACGGCGAGGCTCATGACGTGCCAGTGCGTCTCGACGTCACGCACCTTCTCGACCTCGAGCATCCAGCGCGAGGTGATCCAGGCGAACGGGCACAGCGGGTCGAACCAGAAGTCGACGCGGGTCTTGTCTGCCATGACGGTCGGGTTCCCTTCTCGGACGTCCTCATCCGTGGCAACCCCGGTGGAGCCCGGTGATGTTCCCGATGCGTCATAGGCTGTTGCCGTGGCTGCCCCGAACCTGACCCGGACCGACGCCGAGACCCGCGCCGAGCTGCTCGGGGTCGACTCCTACACCGTCGACCTCGACCTGACCGACCCGGCGACCGGCGAGCCCGGCGAGTCGACGTTCCGGTCGATCACCACCGCGCGGTTCCGGTGCACGCAGCCCGGCGCGTCGAGCTGGATCGACATCGTCGCCGCGGGCGTGCGGTCGGCGGTGCTCAACGGCACGCCGCTCGACGTCTCGGACTACGACGAGGAAAAGGGCATCGCGCTGCCCGACCTCGCCGCCGACAACGAGCTCGTCGTCGACGCCGACTGCCGCTACATGAACACCGGCGAGGGGCTGCACCGCTTCGTCGACCCCGTCGACGGCGGCGTCTACCTCTACAGCCAGTTCGAGACGGCCGACGCCAAGCGCATGTTCGCCTGCTTCGACCAGCCCGACCTCAAGGCGACCATCACCACGACGGTCACGGCGCCGTCGAGCTGGGAGGTCGTCACCAACGGCGCCGCGCAGTCCGCGGCCGAGGCGGGCGGGGTCACGCGGCACGCGTTCGCGACCACGCCGCGCATCTCCACCTACCTCGTCGCGCTGATCGCCGGGCCGTACGCCAAGTGGACCGACACCTACGCCGACGAGCACGGCGAGATCCCGCTCGGCATCTACTGCCGCGCGAGCCTCGCCGAGTACATGGACGCCGAGCGGCTGTTCACCGAGACCAAGCAGGGCTTCGGCTTCTACCACCGCAACTTCGGGGTGCCCTACCCCTTCGACAAGTACGACCAGCTCTTCGTGCCCGAGTTCAACGCCGGCGCGATGGAGAACGTCGGCGCGGTGACGTTCCTCGAGGACTACGTCTTCCGCAGCCGGGTCACCCGCTACCTCTACGAGCGCCGCGCCGAGACCGTGCTCCACGAGATGGCCCACATGTGGTTCGGCGACCTCGTCACGATGCGCTGGTGGAACGACCTCTGGCTCAACGAGTCGTTCGCCACCTGGGCGAGCGTCGTCAGCCAGGCCGAGGCCACCGAGTACCGCAACGCCTGGACGACGTTCGCCAACGTCGAGAAGTCGTGGGCCTACCGCCAGGACCAGCTGCCCTCGACCCACCCCGTGGCCGCCGACATTCCCGACCTGCAGGCCGTCGAGGTCAACTTCGACGGCATCACCTACGCCAAGGGCGCGTCGGTGCTCAAGCAGCTCGTCGCGTACGTCGGCCAGGAGGAGTTCCTCTCCGGGCTGCGCCTGTACTTCTCGCGCCACGCCTACGGCAACGCCACCTTCGACGACCTGCTCGGCGCCCTCACCGAGGCCTCCGGCCGCGACCTGTCGGGCTGGAGCGCGCAGTGGCTGCGCACCACCGGGCTCAACTCGCTGTCGCCGTCGTTCTCGGTGGGCGAGAACGGGAAGTACACGGCGTTCGAGGTCGTCCAGGGCGGCGCCCGGCCCGGGGACGGCGAGCTGCGCACGCACCGGCTCGCGGTCGGCATCTACGGCGACGACGGCTCCGGCAAGCTCGTCCGGCAGCACCGCGTCGAGCTGGACGTCGACGGCGACCGCACCGAGGTGCCCGAGCTGGTCGGCGTCGAGGCCGGCGCGCTCGTGCTCGTCAACGACGACGACCTGACCTACTGCACGATGCGCCTCGACGAGCGCTCGCTGACCACGCTGATCGACCGGATCGGCGACATCGCCGAGCCGCTGCCGCGCACCCTGTGCTGGTCGGCGGCCTGGGAGATGACCCGCGAGGCCGAGCTGCGCGCCCGCGACTTCGTCACGCTCGTGGCGGGTGGGCTCGCCGCCGAGAGCGAGGTCGGCGTCGTGCAGCGGCTGCTGCTGCAGGCCCAGACCGCGCTCGCCTCGTACGCCGAGCCGGGCTGGGCGGTCACCGAGGGCTGGCCGCAGTTCGTCGCCCAGCTGCTCGAGCTCGCGCACGCCGACCCGGGCTCGGACCACCAGCTCGCCGTCGTCAACGCGCTGGCCGGCTCGGTGCTCACGCCCGAGGCCCTCGACGCGATGGCCGGGTGGCGCTCGGGCGACGAGCCGCTCGAGGGCCTGACCGTCGACACCGACCTGCGCTGGCGGCTCCTGCACGCCCTCGTCGCGCACGGCGCCGCGACCGAGGCCGACATCGACGAGGAGTACGCGCGCGACAACACCGCCACCGGCCGGCGCATGGCCGAGCGGGCGCGGGCGCTCCTGCCGACCCCGGAGGCCAAGGCGGAGGCGTGGCGGCGCGCCGTCGAGGACGACTCGCTGCCGAACGCGATCAACGCCGCGATCATCATGGGCTTCTCGCACCCCGCCCAGCAGGCGCTGCTCGCCGACTACGTGTCGACGTACTTCGACGTCGTCGACGAGGTCTGGGCCCGCCGCTCGTCGGAGCAGGCGCAGCCCATGGTCCAGGGCCTCTTCCCGTCCTGGGCCGTCGAGCACGCGACGGTCGAGGCCGCCGACGCCTGGCTCGCGGGCGACCACCCGCCGGCCCTGCGCCGGCTGGTCACCGAAGGCCGCGCGGGCGTCGTCCGCGCCCTCGCCGCCCGGGAGTTCGACCGGGGCTGAGGTGCGCCTCCGGCGCATGTGAGCACTTTCGCGTGCTAGAGCACGCGAAAGTGCTCACATGCCGGCAGGGCACCTAGTGGTGGGCGTGGCCCGCCTGGTCGGCGAGCATCGTGATGCCCTCGACCATGCCGCCGACGAGGTCGGACTCCTTGAACGAGGCGACCATGCTCATCACCGCGAGCTTCGCGCCGCGGTCGTCGATGCGGCGGCTGGATTCGACGCCGGTGACGACCTCGACCACGCGCTCGCCCGGCGACACGGCCACGACGACCGCGTCGGCGGCGCTGTCGCCCAGCGAGGCGTGCAGCTCCTCGGCGCGCGCACGGGACTGCGGGCCCAGCGCGCCGACCCAGAGCGTGAACAGCAGGCCGGTCTCGCGGCAGGCGAGGGTCAGCGCCTCGTCCAGCCGGGAGAGCTGCGACGAGGAGAACGGGGTGCGCGAGTCCTCCGCGAGCACGTCGGTGGCCTCGGAGATGCGACCCGAGAGCGTCGACACCCGGGCCTCGCCGGCCACCGGGTCGTCGGCGATGCCGGGCGCCTGGCTCACCCGGGTGGTCTCCCCCGGCGCGTCCTGACGGGTCGGGACGACCTCACCATGTGCCACGAGCGCCTCCTCGGGCGGTGTGCTCGGCGGCCGACCCGGCGGGCACGGCCTCGACGGTCGGCCCGGGGACGCCCGAACCGCGGGGGTTGCCCATCCACCAGAGCGGCTCGTGGTCCCACTCGTCACCGGAGCGGTAGCGCGCGCCACGCGACGCGGGGCGGATCAGGGTCATGGCGGCGATGAGAGCGATCCCCCCGATCGACGTCACGCCGTAGAGCAGGAAGGTGGTCAACGGGCTCACAGCGCTGCACCGTAGTGGATCGCATCGACGACGTCCCGTCGTAGACCCCGCCGGGGTGCTCACGCCTCCGGCGGCCGCCGCCCCGCCCACGGGCGGGCCGCCTCGAGCTGCGCCCCGAGCGCGAGCAGCAGCGCCTCCTCGCCGCGCCGGCCGCGCAGCGACACCCCGATCGGCAGGCCGTCGGCCCAGCACAGCGGCAGGGAGATCGCCGGCTCGCCGGTGAGGTTGGCGATCGCGGTCCACGGCGTGAACGCGATCTGGCGGGCGAAGTCGTCGGCGGGGTCGCCGCCGGCGGTAAACCACCCGACCGGACGGGGCGGCAGCGCGACGGTGGGGGTGAGCACGGCGTCGTACCCGGCCCGCTCGGCGACCATCGCGCGCGTCACCACCTGCACCGTGTGCAGCGCGGCCATCGCCGCCATCCCGTCGTACTCGCGACCGCGTGCCCGCAGGTAGCGGGTCAGCGGCTGCAGGCGCGGCTCGTCGGCGGCGTCGACGGGGTCGGCGAGCGAGAGCACCTTCCACAGCGTGAGGAACGCGTCGACGCCCGCGTCGGGCAGGCGCAGCGCGACCGGCTCGACGTCGTGCCCGAGATCGGCCAGCAGCGCCCCGGTCTCCTCGGCCGCCTGGTGGCAGGCGGGATCGATCTCCGTCGCGTCGATCGGGGGGTCCACCGCCAGCGCGATCCGGCGGCGTCCCGGCGCGCGGCCCGACGCGGCGAGGTACCCGCCGGCGGGCGGGGCGGCGGGGACGAACGGCTCCCCCGCCGACGGCGCCGACATCGCGTCGAGCAGCGCGGCGGCGTCGGCGACGGTGCGCGCCAGCGGCCCGTGCACCGACAGCCCCGCGGGGTCGCCGCCCGCGGGTCCCGCCGGCACCCGGCCGCGGGTGGTCTTGAGCCCCACCAGCCCGCACGACGACGCGGGGATGCGGATCGACCCGCCGCCGTCGGTGCCGTGCGCGACCGGCAGGACGCCCGCGGCGACCGCGGCCGCGGCCCCGCCCGAGGAGCCGCCGGCCGAGCGCGTGCGGTCCCACGGCGTCACGGCCGGCGGCGCCCCCGCGGGCTCGGTGTAGCAGGGCAGGCCGAACTCGGGCACCGCGGTCTTGCCGATGCTGATGGTCCCCGCCGCGCGCAGCAGGCCCACGACGTCGTCGTCCCGGTCGGGCACGTAACCGTCGTAGACGACCGAGCCGCGGCGCGTCGGCACCCCGGCGGTCGCGGCAAGGTCCTTGATCGCCGTCGGCACCCCGGCGAGCGGACCGGCACCGTCGACCCCGGTGCGGTCCAGCGCCCGCGCGGCGTCCAGCGCGCGCTCGGGCGTCAGGACCGCGAAGGCCCCGAGCCCGGGCCCCAGGCGCTCCGCCCGGGACAGGGCGGCGTCGACGACGTCGACGACGGAGACGTCCCCGCGTCGCACCGCGGCCGCGGTCTCGAGGGCGGTCAGCTCGTGGAGATCGCTCACGGTTGCCCCATGCTGCCGTATCCCCGGGGCGCGCGTGGTGTCAGCGAAGTGCCCCTATCGGCGTGCTCAATGGAATTCAGACACTCAGCGTCCGTATCGGGACTTCGATCACCGGGATCACGGAGAACGAGAGCGTCAGGCCGCGGTCTCCCCCAGGTACGGAAGCCACAGCGGATCAGCGTCGACGACGCTCGCGAGCAGCCGCCAGTGCCGCCCCCGAGGCGCCGTCGGCATGGTCCGCAGCGGCCAGCCGAGCTCGGCGAGCAGCTTGTCGGCCTTCTTGTGGTTGCACCGCGCGCAGCAGGCGACGCAGTTCTCCCACGTGTGCGTGCCGCCGCGGCTGCGCGGGACCACGTGGTCGATCGTCTCGGCCCGGCCGCCGCAGTAGGCGCACCGGAACCGGTCGCGGTGCATGAGCGCGGCCCGGGTCAGCGGGACGCGGGCGCGGTAGGGCACGCGCACATAGGCGCGGAGCCGGATGACGGAGGGGACCTCGACCGCCCCCGTGGCCGAGTGCAGGACGAGCCCGGCGGCGTCGCCGTGCACCACCTCGGCCTTGCCGCAGACCAGCAGCACGATCGCGCGCCGGAGGGGCAGCGCGGTGAGGGGCTCGAACGTGGCGTTGAGGAGCAGGACCCGGCGGCGGCCCCAGGGCGGCGAGAGCGGCGGCGGGGCGGGCGGATCGTCCGGGGAGGAGTCGGGCGGAGGGGGAGCGACGGTGAGCTCGGGGACGGGATCGGGAGGGTCGAACGCGCCGTGTGGCGCGGTGGTGGGCGGGACCTCGCTGACCAGCGGAGTCACGCTGCCGGGTTGTCGTTCGTGCACACGACCACCTCCCGCCGAGTTGGCCCTAGTCGACCACACAACGCGCCCGATCGCACGGGTGTTCTCACCGAGCGCACGGGCGCGTCGCCGGTGTGTCACCGGCGCGTCATCGGCGGACGAGCCGGCGGGCGCCCCGGGCGTCACCCGCGCCCCGATCCGGACGCCGGACCCGGTGCTCTACCGTCGGCGGGCGTGACGGTGCCGCTGCCGACCCCGCCCCCGAGCACCCCGGCCCCCTCGCCGACGACCACGACCCCCGTGCCGGCCACGGACCTGTCGTCGCCGCTCTCGCTGCCGATCGACGCGCCGGCGTGCGCCAGCGACCAGGGGACCCTCTGCGCCCGCGTCTACCAGCTCACGCAGGCCGACTGGCTCTCGCGCTCGGCGGACGAGCTCGTCGGCCACGCCGTCGTCGTCCTGCTGATCATCGTGGTGGCGATCGTCCTGCGCTTCGCCGTGCACCGGGCGATCAACCGCCTCACGACCGGCGCCCGCGAGGGCCGCGTGCCCGCCCTGCTGCGCCCGCTGCGCGACCGGGCCGTCCGCACCCTGCGCGACGCCGCCCCGCTCATGGTGGAGCGGCGCACCCAGCGTGCGCAGGCCATCGGCTCGGTGCTGCGGTCGTTCTCCACGATCCTGATCTACGGGGTCGCGTTCGTGCTGATCCTGGGCGAGTTCGGCGTGAACCTCGCCCCGATCATCGCCTCGGCCGGCATCGTCGGTGTCGCGATCGGGTTCGGCGCCCAGAACCTCGTCCGCGACTTCCTGTCCGGCATCTTCATGATGCTCGAGGACCAGTACGGCGTCGGCGACGTCGTCGACCTCGGCGAGGCCACCGGCACCGTCGAGGCCGTCGGCCTGCGCGTCACGACGTTGCGGGACATCGCGGGCACCGTCTGGTACGTCCGCAACGGCGAGGTCCTGCGCGTCGGCAACTCGAGCCAGGGCTTCTCGGTCGCCGTCGTCGACATCCCCGTGGGCCACGCCGCCGACGTGGACGACGCCCTCGAGATCGCGGAGCGCGCGGCCACCGCGGAGTGCGCGGAGCCGAAGATCGCGAGCAAGGTCATCGCGCCGCCCGAGATGCTCGGCGTCCAGTCCGTCACCGCCGAGGGGGTCCTGCTGCGCCTGACGATCCGGACCCGCCCCGGCGAGCAGTGGGCGGTCCAGCGCGCGGTGGCCGCCGAGATCAAGACGCAGCTCGACGCGGCCGGCGTCCCGGCGCCGTACCCGTTCGCGGGCCGGCCCGGCGTCTCCGGGCCGGGCACACCGGCGGTCTGAGAGCGGATCTGGGACCGTGGTGGGGTGAGCGCACCGCAGTCCGGACGACCCGAGACGTTCTACGAGGCCGTCGGCGGGCACGAGACGTTCGCGGCGATCGTGCACCGCTTCTACGAGCAGGTCGCCGAGGACCCGGTCCTGCGCCCCCTCTACCCGGAGGAGGACCTGGGCCCGGCCGAGCAGCGCCTGCTGATGTTCCTCGAGCAGTACTGGGGAGGCCCGCAGACCTACTCCCACCAGCGCGGACACCCCCGTCTGCGCATGCGCCACGGGCCGTTCCCGATCGGGCCGCTCGAGCGCGACGCCTGGCTGCGCTGCATGCGCGTCGCCGTCGACGAGGTCGAGCTGCCCGAGGAACGGCGCCGGCAGATGTGGGAGTACTTCGAGATGGCCGCCACGAGCATGATGAACAAGGCCTGGTAACAACGGGCCCATGGTCGACAACCCGCTCCAGAACGTCAGCTTCCCCAGCAACGGCCGGACCGCGTACGGCTACCTCGCGCTGCCCGAGTCGGGGTCCGGGCCCGGCGTCGTCGTCATCCAGGAGTGGTGGGGCCTGACGGCCCACATCGCCGACGTCACCAACCGCCTCGCCGCCGAGGGCTTCGTCGCCCTCGCCCCCGACCTCTACGGCGGCACCACCACCCACGACGCCGACGAGGCCGGCAAGCTCATGCAGCAGCTGCCCGTCGACCAGGCCGCCACCGACCTCCGCGGCGCCGTCGACTACCTGCTCGGCCACGAGGCCGTCACGGGCGACAAGGTGGGCGCCGTCGGCTTCTGCATGGGCGGTGGCTTCGTGCTCGTGCTCGCCGCGCAGCAGGGCGACAAGATCGGCGCCGCGGTCCCGTTCTACGGCGTCCTCGGCGAGGACTACCCGAGCTTCGCGAACCTGACCGCGCCGCTGCTCGGCCACTTCGGCGAGGAGGACGAGATGGCGCCGCCGGACGCGGTCGAGGAGCTCGCCGACCGGATCGAGGACGAGTCCGGCGTCCGCCCGGACTTCCGCATCTACCCGTCCGGGCACGCGTTCTTCAACGACGAGAACCACCTCGGCACCTACGACCCCGAGCAGGCACTCAAGGCCTGGAGCGCCACCCGCGACTTCCTGCGCAAGAACCTGGGCTGACCGCCTGATGTGAGCGGAGTTCACGGCGACAGCTGTGAACTCCGTTCACATCAGCACCGAGAGTCGGGGGCGACGCCGGCGCACGATCGCGGCGCGCACCGACCGCGGCCCGGCGTCGAGGCGCAGCCACGAGCCCTCGCTCGACACGGCCACGGGGACGGGCACGTCGTCCTCCGGCCACCCCATGCCGGCGACAGCGACCAGGCAGCGTGCCGGGACCCGCACGACGGCGCCCTCCTGGTCGCCCTCCCAGGCGGTCTCGTCGAGGGCCGCCGGGGTCGCGAAGCGCGCGACGGCGGCCTCGACCTCCGCGGCCGCGATCTCGCCGAGGACATCCCACGGACCCTCGGCGGGGAGGTCGCCGCGCCAGCGGTCGTCGACCGGCGTCCCGGGCTCCGTCTCGGGGGCGTCGACGACGCTCAGCGCCGCGAGCAGGTCCGAGCCGACGACCGTGGTGTCGCCGGGAGTCACCCGCCCGGGCGCCCGGGCGGCCACGAGCACCTCGAACGGCGTGCCCGCCCACATGGCCACGCTCCCGTCAAGATCGCGCAGACGCACGACGGCGGCCGGGTCGAGGCGCACCACCCGCCCCACGACGTCGGCGAGCGCCGCCCGGTCCGCGGCGTCCGGCACCGCCAGGGTCACGTGTAGAGACCCAGGAACTCCCGCTCCTCCGCGGTGAGCCGTCGGGGGCGCTCGGTCGCCAGGTCGTAGGGCACGAGCTGGGTGGTCGCCGTCGCGGCCGGCTTCGCGTCGTCGAAGCCCCCGTCGGAGTTCCCGGACGGCAGCAGGAGCCGGTAGGCGACGAGGAACGACGCGGCCTTCACGTCCTGCGCGGTCATCTCCACCCGCACCCCGGCCGGGGTCCACGGGATCGGGCGGCGGTAGCGCACCTCCAGCGTGGCGACGAGCAGGCCGGCCTCGAAGGCCGCCACCCCGGCGCGGGTCGCGGCGTCGAACAGCAGACCGGTGCGGGCGTCCTCGAGCAGCGTCACCACGCGGGCGTGGTTGACGTGGCCGTAGGCGTCCTGGTCGGACCAGCGGACCGCGACGTCGTTGACGTAGGGCGCCACGCGCTCTCGTTCCTCCCGGGTCGGTGCTTCAGCGGACCATGCTGCGGATCTGGCGGGCGGCCACCGACACGGTGGCCAGGTCGGCGCGACCCTGCTCGGCGATCTCGGCGAGCGCCGTCCGCGCGCGCATGAGCCGCGAGGCGTTGGCCTGCTCCCAGTGCTCGATCTTCTCGTCCGCGGACTCCTCGGGGCCGGTGTCGGCCAGCACGTCGAGGGTGATCGCGCGCAGCGAGGAGTACAGCTCGTCGCGCAGGGACAGGCGGGCCAGCGCGTGCCACCGGTCGGTGCGGTCGAGCGCCGCCACGGCCGTGAGCAGCGCGTCCAGCCCGAGGTGCGCGGACAGTGCGTAGTACAGCTCCGCGACGGCGATCACCTCGTCCTCGGAGACCTCGCCGTCGTCGACGAGCACGCCGCCCTGCTCGCGCTCGGCGATCTCGACGATCTCGGTGACGTCGAGGACACCGAACGCGTAGAGCCCGCCGACCGCCCGGCGCGCCAGGTCCTCGGGCGCCCCGGCGACCGTGAACTCCCGGACGCGACGCGTCAGGCCCTCGGCCTCCTCCCCGCGCAGCATCTCGGGGACGCGCGGCGCGAGCATCCGCATCGTCGGCGCGAACCGCTGGGTCTCGGCGCCGACGGCCAGCGGCTGCGGGCGACGGGTCAGGAACCAGCGCGCGGCGCGGTCGAGCTGGCGCCGGGCCTGGAGCGTGAGGCGGTCCGCGAGGGCGACCGGCATCTCCGCGGCGGCGAGGTCGGCGGCGAGCGCATCGAGCCCGAACACCGACGTGGCCACGTGGTAGGCGCGGACGGCGTCGGCGGGGCTCGCGGCCACCTCCTGCACGAGCCGGAACACGTAGCTCAGCCCGCCGCCGTCGACCACGGTGTTCGACAGCATCGTCGTGACGATCTGGCGCCGCAGCGGGTGCGCCGCCACCGCGTCCGGGTAGCGCTCGGCGAACGCCGCCGGGAAGTACGCGGGCAGGCGGCGGGAGAAGACCTCGAGGTCGGGGAGCTCGGAGTCGGCCAGGGCGTCGGTGAGGTCGAGCTTGACGTGCGCCATCAGCGTGCACAGCTCGGGGCTGGTGAGGCCCCCGGCCTCGGCGAGCCGCAGCTCGAAGCCCTCCTCGTCGGGCAGGACGTCGAGCTCGCGGTCGAGACGGCCGCGCGCCTCGAGGTCGGCGACCAGGTCGCGGTGGACATGCGCCATCCCGGCCGCGTGGGCCCGCGAGACCCCGAGGACCTCGTTCTGCGCCACGTTGTCGGCGAGCACCAGCGCGGCCACGTCGTCGGTGGTCGCCGCGATCTGCTCGTCGCGCTCGTCCTCGCCGAGCTCGCCGCGCTCGACCAGCGAGTCGAGCAGGATCTTGATGTTGACCTCGTGGTCGGAGCAGTCGACGCCCGCGCTGTTGTCGACCGCGTCGGTGTTGACCTTGCCGCCGTGGTGGTCGTACTCGATGCGCCCGAGCTGGGTGAGCCCGAGGTTGCCGCCCTCGCCGACCACCGCGACCCGCAGCTCGTCGCCGTCGACGCGCACGGCGTCGTTGGTCTTGTCGCCGACGTCGGCGTGGGTCTCGGTGGACGCCTTGACGTAGGTGCCGATGCCGCCGTTCCACAGCAGGTCGGCCGGGGCCCGCAGGATCGCGCGGACGAGCGTGGGCGGATCCATCTCGCCGGGGTCGGTCCCCAGCGCCCGCGCCGCCTCGGGCGAGACCGGCACCGCCTTCATCGTGCGCGGGTACACGCCGCCGCCCTCGCTGATCAGCGAGGTGTCGTAGTCGGCCCACGACGAGCGGGGCAGCTCGAACAGGCGCCGGCGCTCGGCGAACGAGACCGCCGGGTCGGGATCGGGGTCGAGGAAGACGTGGCGGTGGTCGAACGCCGCGACGATCCGCAGGTGCTCGGAGAGCAGCATCCCGTTGCCGAAGACGTCGCCCGACATGTCGCCGACGCCGACGACGGTGATCTCGTCGGTCGCGAGGTCCCGGTCGAGCTCGCGGAAGTGGCGCCGCACGCTCTCCCAGGCGCCGCGGGCGGTGATGCCCATCGCCTTGTGGTCGTAGCCGACCGACCCGCCGGAGGCGAACGCGTCGCCCAGCCAGAACCCGTACTCGCCGGCCACCGCGTTGGCGGTGTCCGAGAACGTCGCGGTGCCCTTGTCGGCGGCGACCACGAGGTAGGTGTCGTCGCCGTCGTAGCGCACGACGCCCTCGGGGGTGCGCACCGCGGAGTCCGCCGCGTGCCCGGCCCGGTCGTCGACGAGGTCGAGCAGCCCGGAGACGAACATCCGGTAGCAGGCGACGCCCTCCGTCCGCGCGGCGTCCCGGTCGACGGCGGCGTCCCCCGTCGCGGCGGGCGGGCGCTTCACGACGAAGCCGCCCTTGGCGCCGACCGGCACGATCACCGCGTTCTTGACCGCCTGCGCCTTGACCAGCCCGAGGATCTCGGTGCGGTAGTCCTGCAGGCGGTCCGACCAGCGCAGTCCCCCGCGGGCGATCGGCCCGAAGCGCAGGTGCACGCCCTCGACCCGGTTGGAGTGCACGAACGTCTCGATCGCCGGCACCGGCTCGGGCACGCCCGGGACCTGAGCGGGATCGAGCTTGAGCGCGAGGAACGGGCGCGGCGCTCCCCCGGCGTCGCGGCGGAAGAAGTTGGTGCGCAGCGTCGCGCGCACCACCCCGAGCAACGAGCGCAGGATGCGGTCGGCGTCGAGGCTGGTGACGTCGGCGATCGCCGTCGTGACCCGCCCGTCCACCTCGGCCACCCTGTGGTCGCGCTCATCGGGCGACAGGGCCGGGTCGAAGCGTGCCTCGAACAGCTCGACGAGGCCCACCGCGACGTCGCGGTGCGCGTTGACGACGTCGGTGATGTAGCTCTGCCCGTAGGGGCTGCCGATCTGGCGCAGGTAGCGGGAGAAGGCGCGGAGCACCGCGGCCTGGCGCCAGGTCAGCCCGGCGCTGAGCACGAGGGCGTTGAACCCGTCCGCGCCGACGTGCCCGCTCCAGACGGTGTCGAACGCCTCGGCGAAGCGCTCGGTGAGGTCGTGCTCCGTGCCGGGCGGCACGGAGTCCGTCCCGGGCAGGCGCAGCCCGAAGTCGTTGATCCAGCAGGTCACGCCGTCGCTGCGGGTGACCTCGTACGGGCGCTCGTCGACGACCACCACGCCCAGCGACTGCAGTGCCGGCAGCACCGACGAGAGCGTCGCGCGCCGCCCCGCGAGATAGAGCTTGAGCCGGCGGTCGCCCGCGTCGGGGTTGATCGGCCGGTAGAGCCGCACGGCGGTGTCGCGCCCCGCGGCCTCGCCGCCGCCGGTCGAGCTCCGCGGCGCTCCGTCTCCCCCCGGCGTGAGGCCGTCGAGCACCCGCAGGTCGAGCAGCCCCCGCTCCGGACCGAAGTCCTCCTTGTACGACTCGGCGAACGGCTCCCCGATGGTCGCGAGGACCGCACGCTCCTCGCCGCTGGCCTGCTCGCGCAGCCGGTCCGACCAGGTCCGCGCCGCCTCGGCGAGGTCGGCGGTCAGCGTCTCGAGGTCCGGCGTCACCGGCTCCTCGCGCCCGGTGTGCACCGTGACGTGCAGCAGCGCCAGCTGGTCCTCGGTGACGCGGGCGGTGTGCTCGAGGTCGGTGCCGCGCAGCTCGCGCATGAGGACGTCCTGCATGCGGGTGCGGATCGCGGTGGTGTACCGGTCGCGCGGCAGGTAGATCATGCAGGAGAAGTAGCGGCCGTACGGGTCGCGTCGCAGGAACAGCCGCACCCGGCGCCGCTCGGCGAGGTCGAGCACGCCGGTCGCGGTGGCCTCCAGGGAGGCGCGGTCGGTGCACAGCAGCTCGGCGCGGGGGTAGGTCTGCAGGACCTCGAGCAGCCGCTGGCCCGACCACGAGTCGACGGGCAGGCCCGCCTCGGCGACGACCTCCTGCACGCGCCGCGACACCACGGGGATCCCGAGGACGTCGGCGTGCCGGGCGGCGACGGTGAGGATGCCGAGGAACCGGTGCTCGCCGATGAGCCGGCCCTCGTCGTCGTGGATGCTGACGCCGACGTAGAGGGGGTGCTCCGGGCGGTGCACCGTCGAGCGGGCGCTCGCGCGCGTGAGCACGAGCAGACGCCGGGGCGTCGTGTCTCCCGGTGTGCCGGCGGGGCTCACGCTGTCCGGGCTCGCGGTGAGGGTGCGCGCGACGAGGCTGTCGCGGCGCAGCACGCCGAGGCCCGTGGCCAGCACCCCGCGCAACGCCGGGCCCTCGGGGGTGTCGACCACCTCCTGGCGGCGGTAGCCGAGCAGGATCAGGTTGCCCTGGGCGAACCAGCGCAGCAGCGCCACCGTGTCGGCGGTCTCCGCGCTGTCCTCGCCCGGTCCCGACGCGGCCAGCTCGTCGGCGAGGGCGCGGGCGGTGGACACCATCCGGTCGCCGTCCTCGACGACCTCGCGGACGTCGGTGAGCACCCCGGACAGGCGCGCGTGCAGGTCGGCCGCGAGGTCCCGTGCCGGGTCGGACCCGGGGAGGTCGCCCAGCTCGATGTTCATCCAGGACTCGGCGACGGTGCCGGGCGGCGGCGCGGCGGCGTCGGCCATCGGCAGGATGTCGAGCAGCTCGCCGCGGACGTCGCGGCGGACCACGACCACCGGGTGCACGACGCGGTGCACGCTCGCGCCCGTGCGGTCGAGCTCCGCGAGCACCGAGTCGATCAGGAACGGCATGTCGTCGGTGACGACCAGCACGGAGATCCGGCCCGCCGCGCCCGGGGTGTCGAGCACCGCGGTGACCGGCTTCCCCGGGACGCGCAGCCGCGCGAGGCTGCGGTGGGCCCGCACGGTCGCGAGGGCGTCGGCGGGGTCCGCCACCAGCTCGCCGTCGGGCACCCGGTCGAAGTACGTGACGGCCAGCTCGCCCAGCTCGGAATCCGGGGGCTCCGCCTCCGCCGCGGCCTCGCGCAGGGCCTGGCGCTCGGCCGGCCAGCCCCTCGCGGCGTCGGTGCCGGCGCGGCTCGTGGTCGCGGTCATGCCGCCGCTCTCGAGACGGCGGGGTGGGTGTCGGGACGGTCCGGCGTGCCCTCGGGCCGTCGCGGTCGAGGGCGCGCCGGGGCAATCACGCGGGCCACCCTAACGACGGGTCCGGGGGCCGCGCCGTGCTCGGCGGGGCCGGGACGATCGGGTACCACGGTCACCGTCGCGCCCGCCGGTCGTCGACGGGTGCGGCGCCGGGCCCCGCCGAGTGGTACGCGTCCATCGCCTCGGCCAGCAGGTCCGCGAGCCGGGGCTCCGAGCCGTCGGACCGGCGCGCCGACGGCACCCCACCCGGATCGGGGGCCGACCGACCGTCGGGACGCCGGCGACCCGTCGTCTGCCGGGACGGCGGGCGCTCGACGACGCGCGGCGGCACCGCAGGCGCCGGCATGTTCCGCGTCGTCCCGAGCGGGACCCCGGGGTCCTGGTACTCGCTGAGGAGGTCGACGAGGGTCAGGGCCAGCTCGTCCGCCCACTCGTCGTCGACGCCGCCCGGCCTCGCGGTGGGGCCGTCGCCCGACACGTCGCCCCATCGCCCGGCGAGCGTCGCCGTGTGGCTGTCGTCCCGGGCAAGGGCGGGATGGCCGTCCCGTGCGGCATGTCCGTCTCGGCCGTCTCGGCCGTCTCGGCCGTCGCCCGAGGGCCGGTGGCCGTTGCCCTCCGCGCCCCGACGGGAATCGCGGGGGTCGATCGAGCCGTAGCCGTTGGTGAACCCGCCGTCACCGAGCGGACCGTCACCGAGCGCGCCGTCACCGGACACGCCGTTGCCCCGCGGCCCGTCGCCGAGCGCGCCGAGACCGAAGGCGCTGCTGCCGAGCGCACCGCCGCCGAGCGCACCGCCGCCGAGCGCACCGCCGCCGAGCGCGCCATGGTCGCGCGCGCCCTCGCCGAAGGCACCGTCGCCGATCCCGCCATCGCCGAACGCACCGTCGCCGAACGCCCCGTCGCCGAGTGCTCCACGGCTCAGCGCGTCACTGCCGCCGACCGCGAAGGCGTCCTCCGCCCGCTCGCCGTCGTCGGTGCGCCCGGTCGCCCGGTCATGCCGGTCGCGGTCGCCGCGGCGGTGCTGGCGACCATCGGGATCGCTGCGGTCTCCGTCGCGGACCGTTCGAGGCGGAGCACCCTCGCCCCAGGCGTCGTCGGTCCCGTCGTCACCGGACGCGCCCTCGGTCCCGGGGCGGTGCCGCCTCCCGCCCGGGGCGCTGGCCGAGGAGTCGACCGGCGCCCTCCGGTGCGCGTCGCGCGGGACGTCGGCGTTCGCCGGGTCGTCGTCGGGCAGTGCCCCGTCGGTCGACCGTCCGCCGTTCTGGTCACGGCGCGACAGCCAGGAGTCGGGCGCCTCCCACCGGGCCCGCGCTCGGGCCAGGCGGCGGTTGCGCGCGGCCACGGGGTCGTCGACCGCCTCGTCCCCGCCCGCTGCGGCCCGCTCCGCGTCCTCGGCCGGGCCGGCGTCGCGGTCCCGATCGGCGACGTCCGAGCCGGGCGCCGACGAGAACGACTCGAGCTCGGCGCGCGCGGCGGCGAGCGCCTCGGCCAACGGGCCGTCCGGTTCGGCGTCCTCGCGGTAGCGACCGCGGCGCCGGCGGGAGCTCGGGCCGCCGTGCGCGGGTGACGCGGAGGCCTCGAGCGACCGGTCCCGATGCGGCTCGGATGCCGCGGCGAGCCCGTCGGGGGGCGCGTCGGGCACGGCGCCGTCGAGCAGCGCCGCCGAGAGGGCCGCCGAGAGGGCCGCCGAGAGCGGGGGGTCGTCCACCGGCCCGTCCGTCCGGTCCGCCTCCGCTGGTGCGCTCGCCGATGCACGGTCCGTCGGCTCCGTGAGCCATGGGCTCGGCAGGGCGGCCGCGACCGTGCCGAACTCGGGGAACGCGGAGCCCGTCGGATCGCCGCCGGTCCCGGTCAACGCGGTGCGCAGGGCATCGACCGCCTCGCGCGCGGAAGGGCCCGACCCGGACGGCGTCGGCGACCGGTCCGGGGGGCTCGGCGTTCCCGCCACACGCTCGGCGGGCCGCGCCGGCGCGGTCAGGTGGTCGTCGGGTGCGGCCAGTGCCACCGCGAGGGCGATCCGCGCGCGGGTGGTCTCGTCGCGCGCCGCCGACGCGTGCTCGTGGGCGCGGCGCAGCTCGTCGACCGCCCGGCCGGTCTCACCGCGGCGCCCGGCGACGTCGGCGAGTACCTCGACCGCCTCGGCCACCTGCGCCTCGTGGCCCCGGGCAGCCAGGTCGGTCTCGGCCTCCCGGGCGAGGGATTCGGCGGCGTCGAGGTCGCCGGCCGCGAGGTGCACCCGCCGCGCGAGCACGCTGCGCAGGTGACCGAGCGCGAGCGCCGTCGTCGCGCCGCTCGGTGTCGTGAGCGCGGGCCTCCCGACCTCCCGTGCCTCGTCGAGGCGTCCGAGCTCCGCCAGGATCTCGACGTGGTCGGCGACGACCATCGCGGCCTCGCGTCCGCCGTCCACCCCGGCACCGTGCACGTCGACGGCCCGCAGCACCTCGAGCGCGCCCGAGGCGTCCCCCGCGACACGGCGGGCCTGGGCCCGGGAGCGCTGCATGGCGGTACGGCGGGCGTCGCCGGGCTCCGCGACGAGCTCCTCGACCTGGCGGGTCGCCGCGTCGACCCCGGCGACGTCGCCGCGGGCCGCACGGGCGGCGGCCCAGGCGATCAACGCGTCGGCCCGCGCGGTCGGCGGGAGGACCCGCCCACCGGCGAGGGGCTCCAGGAGCGTCTCGGCCGCATCGAGCTCACCGCACCGGACCGCGGCGCGGGCGAGCTCACAGCGCAGGACGGCCGCGTCGGCGTCGCGACCGTCCCGCTCGGCCTCACGGAGGTGCGGCAGGGCGCGCAGGACCAGCTCCGCGGCCCGGTCGGACTGGCCGAGCGCGAGCACCGCGGAACGCTCCGCCGCGCTGCGGACGCCCGCGTCCCCGGCCGCCGCCCGTGCAGCGTGCTCGGCGAGCGCGACCGAGAGCTGCGGATCGGTCCACCGCAGGCCCTCCGCGACCTCCAGGATCGCGCCCACGCTCAGCCCGGGCACGGCGGGCGTCTGCGCCGGCACCTCCACCTCGGCCCGTCCTCAGTCCCGTGTCAACTTGCGGTGGGTGACGCGGTGCGGGCGGGCGGCGTCCGGCCCGAGACGCGCGATCTTGTTCTCCTCGTAGTCCGCGAAGTTGCCCTCGAACCAGAACCAGGACGCCGGGTGGTCGTCGGTGCCCTCCCACGCGAGGATGTGGGTGCACACGCGATCCAGGAACCAGCGGTCGTGGGAGACCACCACCGCGCAGCCCGGGAAGTTCTCCAGGGCGTTCTCGAGCGACGAGAGCGTCTCGACGTCGAGGTCGTTGGTGGGCTCGTCCAGGAGCAGCAGGTTGCCGCCCTGTTTCAGCGTCATCGCCAGGTTCAGACGGTTCCGCTCACCGCCGGACAGCACGTTGACCGGCTTCTGCTGGTCGGGTCCCTTGAAGCCGAAGGCCGAGATGTACGCCCGCGACGGCATCTCGACATTGCCGACCTGGATGTGGTCGAGACCGTCCGAGACGACCTTCCACACGTTGTCGGTGCCGGAGAGGCCTTCGCGGCCCTGGTCGACGTAGGACAGCTTCACGGTGTCGCCGACCCGGACGTCGCCGGAGTCCGGCTTCTCGAGGCCGACGATCGTCTTGAACAGCGTCGTCTTGCCGACGCCGTTCGGTCCGATGACGCCGATGATGCCGTTGGGCGGCAGGGAGAAGGACAGGTCCTTGATGAGCAGGCGGTCGTCGAATCCCTTGTCGAGGTGGCTCACCTCGACCACGACGTTGCCCAGACGCGGCCCCGGCGGGATCTGGATCTCCTCGAAGTCCAGCTTGCGGGTCTTCTCCGCCTCCGCCGCCATCTCCTCGTAGCGGGCCAGACGCGACTTGCTCTTGGCCTGCCGTGCCTTGGCGCCCGAGCGCACCCACGCCAGCTCATCGGCGAGACGCTTGCGCAGCTTCGCGTCCTTGCGGCCCTGGACCGCGACGCGCTCGGCCTTCTTCTCCAGGTAGGTGGAGTAGTTGCCCTCGTAGGGGTATGCGCGCCCCCGGTCGAGCTCGAGGATCCACTGGGCGACGTTGTCGAGGAAGTACCGGTCGTGGGTCACGGCCAGGACGGCGCCCTCGTAGTTGGCCAGGTGCTGCTCGAGCCACTGCACGCTCTCGGCGTCGAGGTGGTTGGTGGGCTCGTCGAGCAGCAGGAGGTCGGGCTTGCTGATCAGCAGCTTGCAGAGCGCCACACGACGACGCTCACCACCCGAGAGGTGGGTGACGGGCTCGTCGCCCGGCGGGCAGCGCAACGCGTCCATGGCCTGCTGCAGCTGCGAGTCGAGGTCCCAGGCGTCGGCGTTGTCGAGGTCCTCCTGGAGGCCGCCCATCTCCTCCATGAGCTCGTCGGAGTAGTCGGTGGCCATGAGCTCGGCGATCTCGTTGTAGCGCGCGAGCTTCGTGGCGACGTCCCCGGCGCCCTCCTGCACGTTGCCGAGGACCGTCTTGTCCTCGTTCAGCGGCGGCTCCTGCTGCAGGATGCCGACACTCGCACCCGGGGCGGCGAACGCCTCGCCGTTGTTGGCCTGGTCGAGTCCGGCCATGATCCGCAGAACGCTCGACTTGCCCGCACCGTTGGGGCCGACGACACCGATCTTCGCGCCGGGCAGGAAGTTCAGCGTGACGTCGTCCAGGATGACCTTGTCACCATGGGCCTTCCGAACCTTCTTCATGGTGTAGATGAACTCAGCCACGCCCTTGATGGTAGTTGGCACGATCCGGCGTCCACCGGCCCCGGGGCGGTTCAGGCGCTCGCTCGCGACGCGGTCCCCCGACGGCGATCACCGGCACCGATACCGGTGACCGTCGCTCCCTCGGATCCGCCGTCCGACGCACCGGCTACGGCCGTGCGAAGCCCGTCCGGCGCGTCGTCCGCCGCACCGATCGTGCTCCCCGCGGCCGTGGTCCGCTCGTCGCCCGCGCCCGGGGCACCGTCGCCGGTCACGTCCGCTTCGGGGAGCCCCGTCACGTCCACGACGCCCACGACACCTGCCTCGTCCGTCGTCCCTGCTTCGGACTCGACCGCACGCCGGCGACGCACCTCGGCGGAGCACCGCGACAGGTCCGGGCCGACCGCCGTCGCCGCGATCTCGGTCATGTAGCGGCGGACCCCGTCGGCCTCGTACTCGCGCACCGAGAGACGACCGACGACCACCACCGGGTCGCCCTTCACGAGGGTTCCGCCCACGCCCTCGGCGACACGACGCCAGCAGTTGACCGACGCCGTGAACCGGTCGCCGTCGATCCAGGACTCGGTCGACTTGTCCCATCGCCGCTCGGAGCTCGCGACCCGGAACGTCACCAGCAGGTGTTCCGCATTCGGGCCGACCCGACGCCCCACCACGTCGCCGGCCACGTTGCCCGTCACGGTCACCATCGTCTCGTTCACGCCGAACTCCGCTCCTCCGTGGAACCGGGCGAGTTCCCGGTCCGCGAGAAGCAGCATCACGCTCTCGACGCCGTCCTCGTCAGCGCTGAATGCGGACCTGTGGACGAATCGACGTGGTGTGGACGAATGATGGCCCGCCCGGGCCGAATGGTGCGACGAACGGACGTGGTGAGGACGGCGAATGCCCGCACCCCG